>NZ_JAZDRM010000038.1:0-38539 GCF_047501495.1 Ancylobacter sp. G4_0304
CCAATCCCCAGCCTTCGCCCCCGCCGGCTCCGGCGCCGGTGCACGATCCCGTGCCCGCCCCGGTTCACGATCCCGACGTCCCGATCATTACGGATCCGGTGCCGCCAAACATTGGCGATCCCTCGCCGGCCCCGCCTTTGCCGGAGCCGAACATCGATCCCGAACGGCGTTAGGGGCAGGACGAACATGGCCATGCACAGTTTCAACGGTCCGCGCGCCCCCGAGGGGCCCGGCAGCCCTACTCGCGATCCTGAGCAACTTCCCGATCCGGTGGTGGAGGATCCGGTAACACCGCCGGACCAGGACCCCGACATCCGGCCGGACATCGACGAGCCGGCCGACGAGCCGCCGCCTATCCCGATCGATCTGCCCGCGCGGGAGCCGATGGTTCCGCCCGCCGTGCCGCCGATTTGACGGCGGGCGGAACGATGTCGGCGTAAAAAGCCGATCCCGCATGAAAAGGTGCGATGGCGGCGATCTTTTCGCGCTGCAGCGCGTTGTTCCGCGACTTCGCACAGGAAAAGACGCACCTTGCTCGACCGTATCTCGACGTCCCAACGGCCGCCCGACGCCACGGCGGCGACCCCGCTCCTCGTGCCTGGCCGCAACGTCTGGCGGCTAGCCAGGGCGGAACGCGCGGCGGTGCTGATTGACGCCGCCGCCTATTTCGGCGCGCTGCGTCAGGCCATGCTGGCCGCCGAGCATTCGATCATGATCGTCGGCTGGGACATCGACAGCCGCACCCGGCTGGTCGGCCCCTCCGGCAGCTGCGACGACGGCTTGCCCGAGACGCTTGGCGCGTTCCTTTCCGCGCTGGTCAAGCGGCGGCCCCGGCTTCGCATAAGGCTGCTGCTGTGGGACTACTCCATGGTATTCGCGCTCCAGCGCGAGCTGGCGCCGATCATCTCTTTTCTTTGGCGCACCCCGGCGCAGATCGAGATCTGCCTCGACGACGTGCTGCCGATCGGCGCCTCGCATCACCAGAAGCTGGCGGTGATCGACGATGTGCTCGCCTTTTCCGGCGGGCTCGACCTCACCATCCGGCGCTGGGACACCAGCGACCACACGCCGGGCGACGCGCGGCGGGCCGATCCGGCCGGGGTGGTCTATCCGCCGTTCCACGATGTCCAGATGGCGGTGGATGGCGAGGCGGCGCGCGCTCTGGCCGAGCTGGCGCGCCAGCGCTGGCGGCGCGCGGCCTGCGAGCAGATACGCCCGCCGCGCGTGGTCCGGCGCGGCGACGTGCCGAGCCGCTGGCCCGCCGGGTTGGAGCCGGATTTCCGCGATGTGACCGTCGGCATCGCCCGCACCCTGCCGGCCTTTGGCCGCGAGGCGCCGGTGACCGAGGTGGTGCGCCTGTTCGAGGACATGGTCGGGCGCGCCGAGCGGCTGGTCTATATCGAGAACCAGTTCGTCACCCATGTCGGCACCGCCAAGGCGCTGGCCCAGCGCATGATCGAGCGGCCGGAACTCGAAGCGGTGATCGTCGTGCCGCGCGACTATGAGGGCTGGGTCGAGCGCCGGGTGATGATCGGCGGACGGCTGCGCTTCATGGGAATTCTCGAAGAGGCCGGCGTCGAGGAGCGGGTGCGCCTGCTCTTTCCGCAGGGAAGTGCGGACGGGACCGACGAGGATGTCATGGTCCACTCGAAGGTGCTGATCGTCGACGACGAGGTGCTCCGCATCGGCTCCGCCAATCTGTGCAACCGCTCCATGGGCCTCGACAGCGAGTGCGATCTGGTTGTCGCTGCGCGCAACGAGGCCGAGCGCGCGGGCATCGCGCAGATACGCGACCGGCTGCTGGCCGAGCATGCCGGCCTTGAGGCGACGGACATTGCGCGCGTCTGGGATAAGGGAGGTTCCATGCTGGCATTGCTGGATAGCAGCATCGACCGCGCCGGGCGCGGCCTGCGCCGCGTCAAGGACGCGGCAAGCGGTATCGTGGCGAGCGACCCCTCGCTCGATGCCGTCGCCGATCCGCCTGAGCCTTTCGACGAGGATGGCGAGCGGGCCATGCCGGCGGGCGGCCTCAAGAAGGGGCTGATCATCAAGGCGGGTCTTGCGCTGGTGGTGCTGCTGCTGGTCGCGCTGGTGTGGCAGATGTCGCCGCTCGGCCAGACCGACCGCATTGTGCAGTCCATCGAAGCGGTTTCCGAGCGGCCCTGGGCGCCGTTCGCGGTGATCGCGCTGTTCCTGGTCGCGGAATGCGTGGTGTTTCCGATCACGCTTCTGGTGTTCGCCACCATCGCCGTGTTCGGCGGCTGGGCCGGGGCGATGCTCGCCATGGCCGGCGCGCTCGCCAGCGCCACCGTGACCTATGGCGCGGGGCGCTATCTCGGCGCCGGTCCGCTGCGCCGGGTAATCGGGCCTCGCACCAACCGGATACGCCGGGCCTTGCTCAGCCGGGGCGTGATGGCGGTGGCGGCGGTGCGGTTGGTCCCGCTCGCGCCCTTCACCTTCGTCAACCTGGTGGCCGGGGCCTCGGGCCTGCGCTTCTTCGACTATATCGTCGGCACCGCGGTGGGGCTCACGCCGGGCATATTGGTGATGTCGGCGCTCGGTCAGCAACTCGCCGACCTGTTCACCAATCCCTCGGCCGGCGGGATCGCGCTCCTCGCGCTGTTCGTGTTGCTGTGGGTAGTGATGGGCGTCGGTCTGCAATGGCTCATCGCGCGCTATCGCCCGGTTGCATGAGCGTGCCCGTGCCCGACAGGTTGCGCGTGATGAGCTGGAACGTGCATCGCGGCATCGGTCCTGACCGGCGCTTCGATCTCGGCCGGGTGCGCGATCTCGTGGCCCGGCATGAGCCGGACATTCTGGCGCTGCAGGAGATCGACACACGGGGACGCGGGCCGCAATGCCTCGCCCCGCTCGCCGGTCTTGCCGGCGGCAACGGACATCTAGCGCACGCGCGCACCATTGTCGGGCCGGACGGCGACTACGGCCACGCGCTCTACAGCCGTTGGCCGCTGACCGACGTCGTGATCCACGACATGTCGCACCGCCGGCGCGAGCCGCGCTCGGCGATCGAGGCGCGGGTAAGGATCGGAAATCTCTCCTGTCATGTGGTAGCGGTGCATCTCGGCCTCGCGATCACCGAGCGTTGGATGCAGGCGCGCCGGCTGGTGGAGATCGCCGCGGCGGGCAAGGATGACGACCTGTCGCTGATGATGGGCGACTTCAACGACTGGTTCCCCTGGCGCCCGGTGCGCAAGAGCCTTGCCGGCGCCTTTGCCGAGCGCACGCGGTTGCGCAGCTTTCCCGCGCGGCGCCCGGTGCTGCGGCTCGACCGCGTCTACAGCACCGCGCCACTATTGGCGTCGTGGACCGATCCGGCGGCGCGGGCGTGCTCCGATCATCTGCCAGTGATCGCCGACATCTCGCTCGCCGGCAGGTTCAGCGCGACGGGTCAGGTGATGGCGGAAGAGAGTGGGAGTCGAACCCACCAAGGACCGGCTCGCGGCCCTTCCCGGGTTTGAAGCCCGGACGCCCCACCAGGGACGCTTCTCCTCCAGAAGTCGTCGGCACGTCGTTCGTCGCTGTTTCGGGTGTTTCCACCCCGCGCCCAATCTCGTCGATCACGCCGAACAGGTCCAGACGGTGATGGTTGATCCGCCTGAGATCTCCCCGGCGCAGCGTGACGCCGTGGCGGTCGAGAAATTCCAGGATCTGCACCGCGACCTTGCGCCCGACCGCATGCCCGCCCTGCTCGATATGATCGCGGAAGGCGGCGACGGCGAACTGTCCGCCGGGGCTCGCCGCGGCGAGATCGCGTGCGACAGCGACCATCTCGGTGACGGTGGCCCGCAGGAAGAAGTGGTCGTGCGCCACCTCGTCGACCTGCCCCATGCGGCCCAGCAGCTTCATCAGCCGCCGGATATCGGCTTCCGGTTCGCCAAGCGCGCCGGCAAGGTCGCGCACCCGCGGCGGGCGGAAGCGCTCGTCGCCGCCGAGCTTTGGCGCGATCGCCTCCCAGAGCAGCTCGTCATCGCGACCGAGGCGCACCTCGTGGTCGGCGAGCCGCACCCAGGCGCCGTCGAGCGCGATCCGCCCTGCGCCAGCGAACCGCTTCAGCGCTTCCGCGAAGGCGGGCTTGGGCAAAGCCGGGGTCAGCGACAGGCGCAGCTTTTCCCCGCCGATGCCGGCGAGGTCCGGATTGGCCTCATGGAACCGGGCGAGCTCGGTGAGGAGCGCGTCGGAAAACAGCGCCCAGCGCTCGGCGGTGAGCGCGGTGATGAGGGCGCCGGTAGGGAAGGCCACAAGATCGAGCCGCCCGGCGAGTTCGCGGGCGGCGTCCTCGCCCAGCGCGCGGTCGCGGGCGAAGGCGGCGAGATCGACATGCCACGGCTCGACGGCCAGAAGACTGACGAGGGAGTCGGCCGGGTCGCTCGGCTGCATCGCCGCGAGCTGGGCGAGGCGGGCGGGGAGCCGTCGCTTGCGGGCCGGTGCCCGCAGGTCGAGCAGCCGCCCGCCGCCAATGGTGCGCCGGGCCGATGTGTCGCGCACCACATAGCGATCGCCGACGGCAGCCGCGATCGGCCGTTCCAGCACAATCTGCACCAGCGCTTCCTCGCCGGGCGCGAGCGTGTCGCCGGAGAGCGGGACCAACCGGGCGCCGACTTCCACGGATCCGTGATGGAAGCGTACCGGAAACCATTGCCCGAGAGGCCTGGGCTCGCTCGCCAGAACCCGCAGCGTGGCGTCAATGCGCAGGGTGGGAGCGTGCAGGGCGGGCGCCAGCACCACGTCGCCGCGCGCGATCGCCTCGTGGGAAATCGCTTCGCCGGCAAGGTTCAGTGCGCAGCGGTCGCCGGCGCGGCCGGCTTCGGCCTTGCGGTTCTGGGCGTGGATCGAGCGCACCCGCGCGGCAAGGCCGGAGGGGCTGACGGTCAGCTGGTCGCCGATCCTCACTTCGCCCGACAGCACGGTGCCGGTGACCACGGTGCCGGCGCCTGCGAGGGTGAAGCAGCGGTCGACCGCGAGGCGGAACCCGCCATTGACTGCGCGGGCGGCGAAGGCGCGGGCCTCCTCGACGAGGCGCATGCGCAGCGCCTCGACACCCTCACCGGTGACGGCGGAGACGGCAAGGATGGGGGCGCCTTCCAGCGAGGTGCCGGCCAGCAGATCGGCGATTTCGGCGGTGACATCGGCGCGTCGGACGTCATCCACCAGGTCGGCTTTGGAGAGCGCCACGACGCCGCGCGAAATGCCGAGCAGGTCAAGCAGGGCGAGGTGCTCGCGGGTCTGCGGCATCACCCCGTCATCGGCGGCGACGATCAGCAGCGCGAGGTCGATGCCGCTCGCCCCGGCCAGCATGGTGTGGATCAGCCGCTCATGGCCGGGCACGTCGATGAAGCCGAGCGTGCCGGCCTCCGTTGGCAGATAGGCGAAGCCGAGATCGATGGAGATGCCGCGCGCCTTCTCCTCCTTCAGCCGGTCGGTATCGACGCCCGTCAGCGCGCCGACCAGCGCGGTCTTGCCGTGGTCGATATGGCCGGCGGTGCCGATGATCATGACGGCACCGACAGCGCGTTCAGGGTGGCAAGGAACGCGGCCTCGTCCTCAAGGCAGCGCAGGTCGAGCACCAGCGCGCCGTCCTCGATGCGCCCGACCACCGGCACGGGGAGTTCGCGCAGGGCGCCGGCTAGCGCGTTCAGTGCGCCGCTGGAGCGGCCCTCGTTCGGGCGAAGCGCGAGCCCGGCGCTCGGCAGCGTTTCCAGCGGCAGCGCGCCGGAGCCGATCTGGCTGGCGCAGTCAATGAGCTGGACGGAAAAGCCGGGGGCGAAGAGCGGCGCCAGTTTCTCGCGCAGCGCCAGCGCCTGCGCATAAATGTCGTCGCGCGTGCGGGCGAGCAGGCGCAGCGTCGGCAGCTTTGCGGCGAGCCGGTCGGGGTCGCGATAGAGCTTGAGCGTCGCGGCCAGCGCCGCGAGGCGGATCTTGTCGACCCGCAGCGCGCGCTTCATCGGGTTCTTGTTGATTGCGGCGATGAGGTCCCTGCTCCCGACGATGAAGCCCGTCTGCGGTCCGCCCAGCAGCTTGTCGCCGGAGAAAGTAACGATATCCGCGCCCTCATTCACGCAGTCGCGCACGGTCGGCTCGTGGCCGAGGCCGAAGCGGGCGAGGTCGATGAGCGTGCCGGAGCCGAGATCGTTGACCAGCGGCACGCCCCGCGCGCGGGCGATGGCGGAGAGCTCGCGGGCCGGCACCTCCTTGGTGAAGCCCTCGATGCGGTAATTCGAGGTGTGGACCTTCAGCACCAGCCCGGTCTCGGGGGTGATCGCGCCTTCATAGTCCTTCGGGTGGGTGCGGTTGGTGGTGCCGATCTCGACCAGCCTCACCCCGGCGCGCTGCATGATGTCGGGCATGCGGAAGGCGCCGCCGATTTCGATCAGCTCGCCGCGCGAGACCACGGCTTCGCGGCCGGCGCCAAGGGTGTTCAGCACCAGAAGCACGGCGGCCGCGTTGTTGTTGACCACGGTGGCGTCTTCCGCGCCGGTCAGCTCGATCAGAAGGTCGCGCACATGGTCGTCGCGCTCGCCGCGCGTGCCGGTGTCGAGGTCGAACTCCAGCGAAACCGCGGCGCGCATGGCCTCGCTCGCCGCCTCGATCGCCTCTTCCGCCAGCAAAGCGCGGCCGAGATTGGTGTGCAGCACCGTGCCGGTGAGGTTGAACACCGGGCGCAGGCTCGAGCGCGCGGCGCGCTCCAGCAGCGCCTGCGCATGCGTGGCGAGATGGTCCGCCGAGGGCAGGGCGAGGGCCGAGCCGTCGAGGACTGCAGCGCGCGCGGTCTCCAGCGCGGCGCGTATCGCCGAGGTGGCGGCCGGGCGGCCATGGCGCTCGACCAGCAGCGCGGCGCAGGGCGTCTTCAGCACTGCATCGACCGCCGGCAAGTCGCGCAGCCGGGCCTTGAGGTTCGCCGGGGGCGAGGAGAGGTCCGCCATCGCGCGCCCCTCAATAGCCGATGAGGAACGGGTTGAACGCGGCGCGCTTATAGGGCCCGTCCTGCATCATCATGTCGAGCCCGAGCGAGCCGACATCATCGGCCAGCGGTTCGATACCGGTGTCCTTGTTCTGGTACATCACCTTCACATAGGTGCGGCACTCGTCGCAGGTCTCGGCCTTCACCGTGCCGGGACCGCCCTCGACTTCCTGATAGCCGATGCCCTTGGTCGAGCCGCAGGAGGTGCAGCGGATGCGCACATAGTGCCAGAGCGTGGCGCACAGGCCGCAGGCGCAGAACCGGCTGCCATGGGCGTTGGGCCACTCCACGATCAGCGAGGCGACCGGCGGGCCGCCGCAGCACGGGCACAGCCCATCGCCCACCGGGACCAGCGCCCGGGGATCGAGGCCGGCGGCGAGGCGGGCGAAATGCACCTGAAGCCCGGCGGCGATGAAGACATGCTCGGCAAGGCTTTCCATCGGCAGCGAGGACGCCAGCACATCGGCGACCATGCTCGCGCGGTCGCCTCCGGCGCGCACCCTTTTTAGCGCACGGGCGGCCGGGGCCGGCATGGGCAGCGCGGCAGCGGCATCGAACAGGCGGTCAAGCGTGGTCTCGGCCGCCGCGTCCAGGGTGAAGCGCGCGCGGTCAAGCGGGGGCATGCCATAGGCCGCCGCGCGCTCCAGCGTCTCGAAATCCGGGCGCTCGGGCTCGGGCAGGCCGGGGAGAATGGCGTGCTGCGCCTCGACGAGGCCGGCGACGAAATTGAGATAATCCGCCGCCGGGCTCACCCCGGCATAGGCCCGCAGCCGCGCCGCGCGCGTCGCGAACAGGTGCGAGGGATCGGGCAGGACCGCGAAAGGCGGGGTCGAGACATTGCCGATCGCGGTCGGGTCGGCCTCGGGAAGCGAGAAGGCTCGGGGATGGGACGGCATCACTACCTCACGAACCGCACGGGCCACGTGGTTGTCGAAGAAAGACGGCGCTCTGCTGCCAACTGGGGCGCAGGCGCCGCCGTATCAAGCCCCTCGCGGGGCGGCGATGTACACTGGCACGCTATTCGGCGGGCGCGCCGGGCCGGCGCACCAGTTCGCGCAGCCATTTGCGGTGATGGCGCCACGCCCAGCCGCCTGTGACCTGGCCGCGCGTCATGGCGCTGATGGTGCCCTTGACCCAGATCGCCGCGTAAACATGGACGATCCAGACGCAGATGATCACTACCGCCGTGATCGAATGCACCAGAATGGCGATGCGCTTCTGCTCGATGGTGGTGAGGTCGAAGAAGTACTGGTCCCACATCACGATGCCGGAGGCGATCAGGATCAGGATCAGCGCCGACATCGCCCAGAACACACCCTTCTGGCCGGCATTGTACTTGCCGACTTCGGGCATCTTCTCCTCGCGCCCGGCGAGAAGATCGGCCGAATGCGCCACCCAGGTCACGTCCTCGCGCGCCGGCAGGTTGGCCTTGAAGAAGCGCACGAACAGGATGGCGAAGGAGCAGAACAGCACGACGCCGATCCACGGATGCAGAATGCGCGTCATCTGCCCGCCGCCAAACAGGCCGGTGAGGAAGAACAGGCTGGGCGTGAACAGCGCGAGGCCGGACAGAGCCAGCAGTACCAGGCTGATGGCGGTGATCCAGTGATTGATCCGCGCGCCAACCGTGTAGCGGTCGACCGTCACCGGACGGCCGGGATGCACGGCGTCGCCGGTCTCGACATCGGCGGGGACCGGCCCCGCCGCCGGGTCATGAAGCGTCATGGCGCATGTCCCTGGCTCTGGGTGGGGTCGGCCGGGGGCGGCGGCGCCGCGCCCTCGGTCAGCTTCTCGGCGTTCTCCTCGTCCTCTTCCGTGACCTTGTTCGGGCCGGCGACGAAATAGTGCAGCGCGCCCGCGGCGGCGGCGAAGCCCATCACCGCGAGGCCCAGATATTTCGTAACGCCCTTCCAGGTCTCGACGATCGGCGAGATGCGCGGATTGTCCGGCAGGCCGGCATAGATCGACGGCTTGTCGGCATGGTGCAGCACATACATGACATGCGTGCCGCCCACGCCCTGCGGGTCATAGAGCCCGGCATTCTCGAAACCGCGCGACTTCAGGTCCTTGATGCGGAAATCCGCCCAGTCCTTCATCTCGTCCTTGGTGCCGAACACGATGGCCTGGGTCGGGCACGCCTTCTGGCAGGCCGGGCCCTGGCCCACCGCCACGCGGTCGGAGCACAGCGTGCACTTGTAGGCGGTGTGGTCGACCTTGGAGATGCGCGGGATGTCGAACGGGCAACCCTTGATGCAGTAGCCGCAGCCGATGCAGTTCTCGTGCTGGAAGTCCACGATGCCGTTGGAATACTGCACGATCGCGCCCGGCGAGGGGCAGGCCTTCAGGCAGCCGGGATCCTCGCAATGCATGCAGCCATCCTTGCGGATCAGCCATTCGAGGTTCTCGGTCTCCGGGTTCTCCCACTCGGTAAACCGCATCAGCGTGAAGGTGTCCGGCGTCAGGTCCATGGGGTTGGTGTAGACCCCGTGGTTGAAGCCGACCTCCTCGGTGAGGTTGTTCCATTCGAGGCAGGCCGCCTGGCAGGCCTTGCAGCCGATGCACTTGGTGACATCGATCAGCTTGGCGACTTCCGTCAGGCGCTCGGCCGGCGGCGTCACGTTGGACGCCGACCGCCGCATGATGTCCTTCTCGCCGAATTTGGGTTCGGGAGGGGGCAAAGTGG
Organism: Ancylobacter sp. G4_0304; assembly: GCF_047501495.1. Lineage (NCBI taxonomy): Bacteria > Pseudomonadati > Pseudomonadota > Alphaproteobacteria > Hyphomicrobiales > Xanthobacteraceae > Ancylobacter > Ancylobacter sp. G4_0304. The sequence continues at coordinate 9,663 of NZ_JAZDRM010000038.1, forward strand.
GGTTCGGGATAGGAGGAAACATCGCGCCTGCTCCCTTACGCCACCGGCCCGGTGGAGGCCTCGAGATTGACCATGAACGCCTTGAATTCCGGCGTCTCGATGTTGGCGTCGCCCACGAAGGGGGTGAGCACATTCGCCGGGAAGCCCTTGCGGGCGGCACCGACGAAGCCCCAGTGGATCGGCACGCCGACGATGTGGACGGTCTTGCCGTCGATGGTCATCGGCTTGATGCGCTTGGTGACCACCGCCTTGGCGTAGATCTCGCCGCGCTTCGACCACACCCGCACCCAGCCGCCGAGCGTGATCCCCTTCTCCCTCGCCAGTTCCTCGGAAATCTCGACGAACTGCTCCGGCTGCAGGACCGCGTTCACATGGTTGTTCTTGGTCCAGTAGTGGAAATGCTCGGTGAGACGGTAGGAGGTGCCGGCATAGGGGAAGGCCGGATCGCCGATATCTGCGAACTGCTTCCAGTCGTCCGGGAACACGCGCGCCACCGGGTTGCCGCGCACCTTGGGCGCGACCACGTTGACGACCGGGCTCTCGAACGGCTCGTAATGCGCCGGGAACGGCCCGTCGCGCATCATCTTGCGCGCGAACAGGCGGCCGGTGCCTTCCGGGTTCATGATGAACGGCCCGACATCCTGCGGCTTGGCGGTCGGCGCGATGTCCGGCACGTCATAGCCCGCCCATTTGGCACCGTCCCATTCGATCAGCTTGCGCGAGGGGTCCCACGGCTTGCCGTCGAGGTCGCAGGAGGCGCGGTTGTAGAGGATGCGCCGGTTCGCCGGCCAGGCGAAGGACCATTTGAGGAAGGCGCCGGTGTGGCCGGGATCGGAATTGTCGCGGCGCGCCATCATGTTGCCCGCCTCGGTCCAGGAGCCGGAGAAGATCCAGCAGCCGCCGGCGGTGGTGCCGTCGTCGCGCATCTGCCCGAAGCCGGAGAGTTGCTTGCCGGCCTCCAGCACCTTCTTGGTTGGGTCGTTCGGATCGAACACGTCGACCAGCGCCGAGCCGTTCATCTCCTTGGCCAGCTCTTCCGGGGTCGGTTCGCCCGGATCGGCATAGGGCCAGTTGAGATTGACGATCGGATCGGGGAAGGCGCCGCCTTCCTTGCGGTACAGCTCCTTCAGGCGCAGGTGGATCTGCGCCATGATCCAGGCGTCGTGCTTGGCTTCGCCCGGAGGCGTGCCCGCCGCCCAGTGCCATTGCAGCCAGCGGCCGGAATTGACCAGCGCGCCCTCGTCCTCCGCGAAGCAGGTGGTGGGAAGCTGGATCACCTCGGTCTTCACCGCGGCCGGATCGGCCTTGTTGTAGACGCCGTGATCCTCCCAGAACCGGGCGGTCTCGGTCTCCAGCGGGTCCATGATGACGAGCAGCTTGAGCTTGCCCAGCGCCTCGGCGAGCTTGGCCTTGTTGGGGAAGGCCTGGAGCGGGTTGAAGCCCTGGCAGAAGTAGAGGTTCATCTTCCCCTGCTTCATCATCTCGAAGGCGCGCAGCACGTCATAGCCGGACACGTCGAGCTTGGGCAGGTAGTCATAGGCCCAGTCGTTCTCAGGCGTCGCCGCCGGGCCGAACATGGACTTCATGAAGCTGACGAAGAACTTCTTGTAGTTCTGCCAGTAGCTCATCTGGTTCGGCCGCAGCGGCTTGAAGGCGCGCGTCGACATGTAGGTCGAAAAGTCGGTCTCCTTGTCCGTCGGGATGTTCAGATAGCCGGGGATGAGGTTGCTCATCAGCCCGATATCGGTCAGCCCCTGGATGTTGGAATGGCCGCGCAGCGCGTTCACCCCGCCTCCGCGCAGGCCGACATTGCCCAGGATGAGCTGGAGCATGGCCATGCAGCGGATGTTCTGCGCGCCCTTGGAATGCTGGGTCCAGCCCAGGGCGTACATCGAGGTCATCACCTTGTTCGGCGCCGCGCACTCGCCGATCATCTGCGCCACCTTGAGGAACTTGTCCTTCGGCGTGCCGCAGATGCGCTCGACCATCTCGGGCGTATAGGTGGCGACGTGCTGCTTGAGCAGGTTCCACACGCAGCGCGGATTGGTCAGCGTGTCGTCGACCATGACGTAGCCGTCCGGGCCGAGCTGGTACTCCCACTCGTCGCGGTTGTAGTCGCGCTTGGACTCGTCATAGCCCGTGAACAGGCCATCGCTGTAGGTGAAGCCGTCCCGGACCAGGTAGGTCGCGTTGGTGAACGCCTTCACATAGTCCCACTGCACCGTGCCGTTCTGGATGCACTGGTTGATGACGCCGAGCAGGAAGGCGATGTCCGAGCCCTGGCGGATCGGCGCATAGAAGTCCGCGACCGACGCCGAGCGGTTATAGCGCGGGTCGACGACGATCAGCTTGGCGCCACGGTTGGCTTTCGCCTCGGTGACCCATTTGAATCCGCACGGATGCGCTTCGGCGGCATTGCCGCCCATGATGATGACGAGGTCGGTATTCTTGATATCCGTCCAGGAATTCGTCATTGCACCGCGGCCGAATGTTGGGGCGAGACTCGCCACCGTCGGGCCGTGTCAGACGCGTGCCTGGTTATCGAATGCCAGCATACCTGTGGAGCGCACCACCTTGTAGGTGGTGAAGGCGGTCTCGTTCGTCGTGGCCGAGGCGGCGAGGAAGCCCGTGGTCAGCCAGCGGTTGACGGTCGTGCCGTCCTTGTTCTTCGCGATGAAGTTGGCATCGCGGTCGTCCTTCATGGCGCGGGCGATCTTGTCGAGCGCCACATCCCACGAAATCCGCTCGAAGCTGTCAGAGCCCGCCTTGCGCAGCATCGGGTACTGCAGGCGCTGCGCCGAATGCACGATGTCGCGCAGCGCGGCGCCCTTCGGGCACAGCGTGCCGCGATTGGTCGGATGGTCGGCGTCGCCCTCGATATGGACGATCTCGGCCTTCTCACCCTTCTTCAGGTCGCCCTTGGAATAGATGATGATGCCGCAGGCAACCGAGCAATAGGTGCAGGTGTTGCGGGTTTCGGTGGTGTTCGCCAGATGGAACGGCTTGATGTAGGCGGCGGTCGCCGCCTCCGCCTCGCCGAAGCCGAACGCACCGAGTGTCGTGGCTCCCAGCGTCGTCCCGGCAAGACCCGCACCCGACGTTCTCAGGAACGCGCGGCGCGAGAGCTCCATATTCATGTGAAGGCCCTCCCTCATGGCATGGCCAAGGGTTACCGTTGGCCGATAGGGATATTCGATCGGGAAAGCCTATTTTTTAGCTGGTCCAATGTCAAACAACCCAAGGGCCGGGAGCGGCATAAGAATCGTGCGAATCCAACATCTTCAATTGGTGCGGTGCAGCATCTCGCGCGCGGTCGGCTTGGCTTATCCGTGAGACCGATTGACGAGGGGCGGGCGGCGATTCAGGATCGCGCCGTGCTCGCGCCAGACGCTCCCGCGTGCCGGGGCTCCCGTCTTCGATTTCTCATGGCTTCTCTGGCTGTTCTGGCGTGTTCCGCGCCGGAGCGCCTTGCTGTGGCGGCGCCGATGGCCGCACCCGTGGCCGGGCCGGGCATCGGCACGCCGGCTCCATCGATCGATCTTCCCTCGCTGCATCATGGTGAGCAGAGCCTTGCTGCACTGCACGGCCAGGTGGTGCTGGTTCACTTTTTTGCGACATGGTGCGAGCCCTGCCGCGAGGAAATGGCGGGGCTTTCGCGTCTTGCCGCGCGGCTGGCACCCCGCCCCGTGACGATCCTCGCCGTCGATGTCGGCGAGGTGGAACTGCGCGTGCGCCGCTTCTTCGAGAAGGAGCCGGTGCCGTTCCCGGTGTTGCTCGACGCTGACCGGGCCACCATGAAGGCGTGGCAGGTCGGGGTGTTTCCCACCACCTTCCTGCTGGACGGCACCCATCGGCTGCGGCTCGTGGCCGACATGCCGGTCGACTGGGACCGGCCCGAGATCGAGCGCGTCCTCGACATATTGCTATCGGACGAGGCCGGCAGCGATGCCGCTCTTCCCGCTCTTCCTGCCCTTTCACAAGAAAATGGGAGCACCCAATGACCAGCCGTCGCGATTTTTTGAAAGCAGGCGCCGGGCTTGCCGCCGTTGCCGCCCTTCCCGGCCACGCGCTGGCACAGGCCGCGTCTCCCGCCGTGGCGGCGTCGGCCGCTGCCGTGTTCGCGCCCAAGCCGGCCGCTTGGCGCAACTTCGAGGTGGTGACGCGGCTCGACGTCGCCCCGGTCGACGGCAAGAACGGCCCGGCGCAGGCGTGGATTCCGCTGCCGGCCTTCACCGGCGACGACTGGTTCAAGCCCGCCGGCAGCAGCTGGACCACCAACGCCGCCTCGGCGGAGATCGTGAAGGACCCGCATTACGGGGCGCAGATGCTCCATGTGGTGTGGAAGGAAGGCGAGGCGGCGCCGGTGGTGGAGATCACCTCCAAATTCGCCACGCGCGACCGCGCCACCGATTTCGCCAAGCCGGGCAGCGTCACCCCGCTCAGCGCCGAGGACCGCAAGCTTTTCCTGTCGGCCACCGACCTGATCCCGACCGACGGCATCGTGAGGGCGACCGCCGACAAGATCGTCGCCGGCAAGACCACTGACGTCGAGAAGGCGCGCGCGATCTATGAATGGGTGGTCGACAACACCTATCGCAATGCCTCAACGCGCGGCTGCGGCACCGGCGACATCGCCGCGCTGCTGGCCTCCGGCAATCTTGGCGGAAAATGCGCCGACCTCAACGCGCTCTATGTCGGCCTCGCCCGCGCCGCCGGCATCCCGGCCCGCGACGTCTACGGCCTGCGGGTCGCGCCCTCCGCCTTCGGCTATAAGAGCCTCGGCGCCAATTCCCCAACCGTGAGCAAGGCCCAGCACTGCCGTGCCGAGGTCTGGCTCGATGGCTTCGGCTGGACCGCGGTCGACCCGGCCGATGTGCGCAAGGTCGTGCTGGAGGAGCCGCCGGGCAAGAACGCGCTTGACGACGCCAAGGTGGTGGCGGCCCGCAAGGCGCTGTTCGGCGCGTGGGAGGGCAACTGGCTCGCCTATAATGACGGCCACGACATCGCCCTGCCGGGTTCCTCGGGTCCGAAGCTCGGCTTCCTGATGTATCCGCAGGCGGAGGTGGCGGGCCTGCGCCACGACTGTCTCGATCCCGACCTGTTCAAATATTCGATCACGTCGAAGGAAATCACGGCCTGATCGGCCCCGCGTCATCCCGGCCGAAGCGCAGAGCCGGGATTGTTCATGTCCCGACGCGATCCCGGATCGGCCTCGCGGCCGTCCGGGATGACGCATGATTTTTGAGGAGCGCGTTATGCTCGACAAGCCGTCCGACAACACCCCCTTTCGCCTGACCGCGCTCGCCCATGGCGGGGGATGCGGCTGCAAGCTGGCGCCCTCGGTGCTGCGCGAACTCTTGTCCGAGCAGCCGGCGGCCGGGCCGTTCGCGCAGCTTCTGGTCGGCACCGAGAGCAGCGACGATGCGGCGGTGTGGCAGCTCGACGACGACACCTGCCTGATCGCCACGACCGACTTCTTCATGCCGATGGTGGACGACCCGTTCCAGTTCGGCCGCATCGCCGCGACCAACGCGATTTCCGATGTCTACGCCATGGGCGGCAAGCCGCTGCTGGCGCTGGCCATTCTCGGCATGCCGCTCGGCAAGCTGCCGACCGAGATGGTGCGCGAGATATTGAAAGGCGGCGCCTCGATCGCCGCCGAGGCCGGGATTCCAGTCGCGGGCGGGCATTCCATCGATTCCCCCGAGCCGATCTACGGGCTCGCGGTGATCGGCACCGCGCAGCCCGAGCACATCCGCAAGAACAGCAGCGCCCGGCCGGGCGACGCGCTGATCCTCACCAAGGCGCTCGGCGTCGGCGTCTATTCCGCCGCGTTCAAGAAGGAGCAGCTTCTGCCGCCGGCCTATGATGAGATGATCGCCTCGATGACCACGCTGAACCGCATCGGCACCGCTCTGGGCGCCGACGCGGCGGTGCATGCGGTTACCGATGTCACCGGCTTCGGCATTCTCGGCCATGGGCTGGAGATGGCGCGCGGCTCGGGCGTCGCGCTGGAGATCGCGGCGGACCGCCTGCCGTTCCTGACCGAAGCCGCGCTGCTGGCGCAGCAGGGCTTCGTCACCGGCGCCTCGCACCGCAACTGGGCGAGCTATGGCGAGGCGGTCACCCTGCCGGACGGCCTGCCGGACTGGCGCCGGCATCTGCTGACCGATCCGCAGACCTCGGGCGGCCTGCTGGTCGCATGCGCCCCGGAAGAGGTGGAGCGGCTGCTCGCCGGGATTCGCGACGCCGGCTTCGCGCGCGCGGCGATCATCGGTCGCGCGGTCGAGGGCGCGCCGATGGTGAGGATCGTTTGATCGTTCGTCATAATCGAACGAAACGTCAGAAATAATGCGTTGGATCGAACGTTAGCCGCCGTGTCATGCCTCCGTCATCACAGAGGGAGGCATCGGCATGGTCACGCCGTCGCAGACACTTCACCTGCATCGCAGCGTTGCCTCGCGGAGCTTGGGGCCGTGGCCCGGCCTGCTGCTGACCGGCGCCATCGCGGCGGTGGCCTTCGGGCTGCGCCAGATTCCCGGGCTCTCGCTGCTCAGCCCGATGATCCTCGCGATCATGATCGGCATCGGCTTCCACAATCTGATCGGCACCCCGGCGCGGGCGAAGGCCGGCGTGGTGTTCGCGCTGCGCCGCCTCCTGCGCGCGGCGATCGTCCTGCTCGGTCTCCAGCTCACCGCGGCTCAAGTGGCGGAGGTCGGGGCCGCCGGCTTCGCGGTGATCGCGCTGACGCTGGTCGCGACCTTCACCTTCACCGTGCATCTCGGCCGGCTGATGGGCGTCGAGGCCAAGCTCGCCGAATTGATCGCCGCCGGCACCTCGATCTGCGGGGCCTCGGCGGTGATCGCCACCAATACCGTGACCCGTGCGTCGGATGAGGATGTCGCCTATGCGGTGGCCTGCGTCACCGTGTTCGGCTCGGTCGCGATGTTCCTGTATCCGCTGCTGCCGGCCGTGCTCGGCCTCGATGCGCACGCCTACGGACTGTGGGCCGGCGCTTCGATCCATGAGATCGCCCAGGTGGTCGCCGCCGCCTATCAGGACGGGCAGGCCGCCGGCGAGTTCGGCACCATCGCCAAGCTGTCGCGAGTGATGCTGCTGGCGCCGGTGGTACTGGTGCTCGGCGCGCTCGCCAGCCGGCGGTTGCGCCATGGCGGGAAGGGGGCGGCGAGCGCGAAGCCGCCGGTGCCGTGGTTCGTGCTGGGCTTCATCGCCATGATCGGCGTGAACAGCGTCGTGACCATTCCGGCGGAAGCAAAGGCCGCGCTGGTGTGGCTCACCACCTTCCTGCTGTCGATGGCGCTGGCCGCCATGGGGCTGGAAACCGACATTGCCAAGCTGCGCGCCAAGGGGCCCCGGCCGTTCCTTCTCGGCCTCGCCGCCTTTGCCTTTATCGCCGGCTTCAGCCTAATGCTGGTGAAACTCACCGATTGAGGCTTGCGCCCCGCGTCATGACCCTTGAGCAGTTGCGCATCTTCGTCGCCGTCGCCGAGCGCGAGCACCTGACGAGGGCGGCGCAGGCGCTCAACCTCACCCAATCCGCCACCAGCGCGGCGATCGCGGCGCTGGAGAGCGCCCATGCCACGCGGCTGTTCGACCGGGTGGGGCGGCGTATCGAGCTCACCGAGGCCGGGCGCGTGCTGCTGGTCGAGGCGCGCGCGGTGCTGGCGCAGGCCGCCGCCGCCGAGCGGGCGCTGGTCGACCTTTCCGGCCTCGCGCGTGGCCGGCTCGCGCTCGCTGGCAGCCAGACCGTGGCCAATTACTGGCTGCCGGGGATCGTCCAGCGCTACCGCGCGCTCTATCCCGGTATCGAACTCAAGCTCGACATCGGCAATACCGATGTCGTCCGCGCCCGCGTGCTGCAGGGCGAGGCGGATCTCGGCATCATCGAGGGGCGGATCGAGGATCCGCTGCTGGCGGCGGTGCCGGTGGCCGAGGACGAGATGGTGCTGGTGGCGCCGGTGGTGCACCCCTGGGCGTGGCGAGCGCCGCGCTCGCTGGCGGAGCTGCGCGAGGGGCCGTGGGTGCTGCGCGAGTCGGGATCGGGCACCCGCGCGATCTTCGAGGAACATCTCGCCGCGCTCGGGCTGGCGCCCGGCGAGTTGAACATCGTGCTGGAATATCCTTCCAATGAGGCCATCCGCGCGGCGGTGGAGGCCGGGAGCGGGGCGACCGTGATCTCGCGGCGCGTGGTGGACAGCGCGATCCGCGGCGGGACCATGGCGCTGATCGGCTTCGAGATGCCGTCGCGCCAGTTCATCGCTCTCCACCACCGCGAGCGCTACGTGACGCGGGCGGCGCAGGCCTTTCTCGACCTGGCGCGGCAAGCGCATGAAAATGGCGAGGCGCCGGCCCCGTGAGGCGCCATACAGCCGCGCCGTCGCCCGGCAGGGCTCACCACGGCACGGTCCGTCCCTCGCGATCGAGATAGTGCAGGCCGGGCTTGCCGCGCTGCGCGAGCAGCGTCGACACGATCTGCGGCACGGTTTCCTCCATGGTGAAGGGCGCATCGGGCCCGCCCAGATCGGTGCGGATCCAGCCGGGCGCCATCAGCACCAGGGCGCGGGGTTCGCCGGCATGGCGGGCGGCGTAGCTGCGCATATACTGGTTCAGCGCCGCCTTGGAGCCGCGATAGACCTCGTGGCCGCCCTTCACATTATTGGCGATGCTGCCCTGTCCCGAGGACATGATGCCGATCACCCCGGCCGGCGCCACGACATCCTGCAACCCTTCCACGACGCGCATCGGGCTGAGCGCGTTGGTGACCATCACGCGGATGAATTCCTCGGTCGACACCTGCGCGATGGTCTCTTCCTGATCGGCGTTGGCGGTTCCGGCGTTGACGAACAGCATGTCGATGCCGCGCCCGGACAGAAGCTGGCGCAGGGCGGTGATGTCGTGCGGCCGGGTGATGTCGAGCGGCTCGATATCGACGCGGCCGGGATGAGCCTGCGCCAGATCGTGCAGCTTCGTGCGGTCGGTGCCGCGCACGGTTCCGATAACGCTCCAGCCGCGCGCCACGAATTCAGCCGCCATCGCCTGGCCGAGGCCACGCGACGCGCCGACGATCAGCACGGTGCCGGCGGATGTGGTGAGGTCGGCCTCGGTCATGGGAATGCCTTTCCTCTTCAATGTCAGAAGGGAAAATGAGCGCGACCAGAGCCGTGCACCAGACGCACGGCATGCAAACTATTGTTGCGTTCGACGCTATGTCCGATCCGCCCGGAGGTTTAAACTCCGAAGGATGGACGCCATCGATCTCAACCTGCTCCCCGCTTTGGACGCTCTCCTCGCCGAGGGCAGCGTGACGGGCGCGGCCCGGCGCCTCGGCCTGAGCGCTTCCGCCATGAGCCGGACGCTGGCACGGCTCAGGGCCGCGACCGGCGATCCCCTGCTGGTGCGCGCCGGTCGCGGGCTGGTGCCGACGCCGCACGCGCTCGCGTTGCGTGACCGGGTACAGGCGCTCACCCGCGAGGTGCAGGAGGTTCTGCGCCCGGCGGATGATCGACTGGAGCTTGGCGCGCTGGAGAGGAGCTTCACCCTTCGCGCCAATGAAGGGTTCATCCGACTGTTCGCCGCGCCTCTGGTCGGCGCCGTTCTGGACGCGGCGCCGCGCGCGCGGCTGCGCTTCGTGCCCAAGCCCGCCAAGGAGGCCGGACCTCTGCGCGAAGGGGCGGTCGACATCGAAATCGGGGTGCTGGGCGACTTTGCGCCTGAGGTGCGCACCAGCCTGCTGTTTCGCGACCGCTTCCTAGCCGTGGTGCGATCCGGGCATCCGCTGCTGTCTCGACCGATGACCGCGGAACGCTACGCCGCGGCCCGGCATGTCGTGGTCTCGCGCCGGGGCCGCTTTACCGGGCCGGTCGACGAGGCGCTGGCGGTGCTGGGGCTCCGGCGGGAGATCGTCGCCGTGGTGCCGGGCTTCCCGGATGCCGTGCGCATCGCCCGTCAAACCGATCTCGTCGCCCTCATACCCCGCTCGTGCCTTGCCGATGCCTCGCTCATGGAGGGCTGCGCCAGCTTCGCGCTTCCGGTCTCAACGCCCGACATCGCGGTCTCGGCCATGTGGCATCCCCGCATGGAGGCGGACCCGGCGCACCGATGGCTGCGAAGCCTGCTCATGTCGGTCTGCCGCCCGCCAACCGATTGACGAGGCATCCACCGAGGCCGCGTGCGTTCGTGGCGACCTGTTCGGCGAGGAGACTTAGCCGGCAATGAGCGGCGGTGCGGTGCTGGCGCGCAGCACGAGTTCGACCGGCAGCACCGTGTCGTCCGGCTGGGCGTCGCCGGCGATGCGGGCGAGCAGGCGGTGGGCGGCCTGGCGCCCGATCGCCTCGCGCGGCTGGCGGATGGTCGAGAGCGCCGGCGTCATGTGCGAGACCAGTTCGATATCGTCGAAACCCATCACCGAGACGTCGCGCGGCACGTTGAGCCCGCGATGCTGGACCTCGCCAATGAAGCCGCAGGCCATGGCGTCGCTGGCGAGAAACACGGCGGTCGGCCGCTCCTGCGCCGGCAGCGCCAGCCAGCCGCCCGCGGCGACGCGGCCGGATTCGAGGGAAAAGTCGCCGGGGAGGACCAGCGGCTCCGGCAGCCCGTGCGCCGCCAGCGCGTCGCGGGTGCCGGCGAGCCGCGCCTCGGTCAACACGTTCCCGGCGGGTCCCTCGACATGGGCGATACGCCGATGGCCGAGCCCGATCAGATGCTCGACGGCCCGTATCGCCGCCTGCCGGTTGTCGATCTTCACGCGCGGCGCGGCGAAGCCGGGAATCCATTCGCAGGCGAGCACTATGGGCGTGCGTCGCGTCAGCTCGTCCGCCGGCAGCGAACCGTCCAGCACGATCAGCCCGTCCGCCCGGCTCGGCTCGGCATAGCGCAGCAGCGAGCCGCGTCCCTCTGTGCGGGTATCGGCGATCAGCAGATTGTAGCCGGCCGGCGCCAGCACCGCCGCCATGCCGGCGAGGATCTGCGAGAAGAACGGATTGGAGAGGTTTGGCACCAGAGCGACCACGCCGCCGGTGCGCCGGTGGCGCAGGTTCCGGGCGGCGTGATTGAGCCGGTACCCGGTCTCGCGGATCGCCTGCTCGACGAGGCGGCGGGTCTCGGCATTGACGACCTGTGGATGTGACAGCACCCGGCTCACCGTCGCGGTGGACACGCCGGCCAGCCGGGCCACGTCGATGATCTTGGGTCGCGGGTTCTGCATGGCCTCTCTGTAGAGGGCGCGCACGCCGGCTGGCAATTGCTGCCGCTAGGGAAGAGCCCCTCTTGCAATCGATTACATAACTGCATTACGCTCAATGCAACCGATTACAAACAAAAGAACGGTTGGCCGGCTCAACGTCGGTCGGGAGGAAGACGATGCGGACCTTGAAGGGACCGGGCCTGTTTCTGGCCCAGTTCATCGGCGCCGACGCGCCATTCGACAGCTGGACATCGATCACGCGCTGGGCCGCCGATTGCGGCTATGAGGGCGTGCAGGTTCCCACCAACGATGCGCGCATTCTCGACCTCGAACGCGCCGCCGCCTCGAAGGGCTGGTGCGAGGAGTGGGCGGGGCAGGGCGCGGCCAACGGCGTGGCGGTAACCGAGCTTTCCACGCATCTGCAGGGCCAGCTTGTGGCGGTCCATCCCGCCTATGACGCGATGTTCGACGCCTTCGCGCCGTCAAGCGTCCACGGCAACCCCGCCGCCCGGCAGGAATGGGCGGTCGATCAGATGAAGAAGGCGCTCACCGCCTCCAAGCATCTCGGCCTCAACGCCATGGTCAGCTTTTCCGGCGCGCTGGCCTGGCCCTATGTCTATCCTTGGCCGCAGCGCCCGGCGGGCCTGATCGAAGAGGCGTTCGACGAGCTGGCGCGGCGCTGGCGCCCGCTGCTCGACCATGCCGATGACTGCGGCGTTGACCTCTGCTTCGAGATCCATCCCGGCGAGGACCTGCACGACGGCGATACGTTCGAGATGTTCCTGGAGCGGGTTGGCAATCATCCGCGCGCGAAGATGCTCTACGACCCTTCGCATTTCGTGCTGCAGCAGCTCGATTATCTCGACCATCTCGACATTTATGCCGAGCGCATCGGCATGTTCCACGTCAAGGATGCCGAGTTCAATCCCACCGGGCGCAAGGGCGTCTATGGCGGCTACCAGCCGTGGCTGAAGCGGGCAGGGCGGTTCCGCAGCCCGGGCGACGGGCAGGTCGATTTCGGCGCGATCTTCTCCAAGCTGGCGGCGATGGACTTTCCCGGCTGGGCTGTCGTCGAATGGGAATGCTGCCTCAAGCATCCCGAGGACGGCGCGCGCGAGGGCGCGGCCTTCGTGAAGAGCCACATCATCCGCGTCACCGAGCGCGCCTTCGACGATTTCGCCGCCGCCGGCACCGACCGCGCCGCCAATCGTCGCCTGCTGGGGCTGGAGCCATGATCGCCGGTTCAGTGGCCACGGCACCCGCGCCGATCCGCCTCGGCATGGTGGGCGGCGGCGCGGGGGCCTTCATCGGTGCCGTGCACCGCATCGCCGCGCGGCTGGATGGTGAGTTCCAGCTGGTGGCCGGCGCGCTGTCGTCGACGCCGGAACGCGCGCAGGCGTCGGCTGCCGAGCTGGGGCTGGCGCGGTCCTATGACGACTTCACCGCCATGGCGAAAGCCGAGGCGCGGCGCAAGGATGGCATTGAGGCCGTGGCCATCGTCACGCCAAACCACATGCATGCCGGCCCCGCCATCGAGTTCCTCAAGCGCGGCATCCACGTGATCTGCGACAAGCCGCTGACCGCCACCACGGCGGAGGCGAAGAAGCTGGCGGCCGCCGCGAAGGCTTCAAACGCGCTGTTCGTGCTCACCCACAACTACACCGGCTATCCGATGGTGCGGCAGGCCCGCGCCATGGTGGCGGCGGGCGAGCTCGGCCGCATCCGGCTGGTGCAGGTGGAATATGTGCAGGACTGGCTGACCCAGGCGGCGGAAACCACCGGCTCCAAGCAGGCGGAATGGCGCACCGATCCCGAACGCTCCGGCGCGGGCGGCGCGACCGGCGATATCGGCACCCACGCCTATAATCTCGCCTGCTTCGTCTCCGGGCTCACCCCGGAAAAGCTCGCGGCGGACCTGTCGAGCTTCGTGCCCGGCCGGCGGCTCGACGACAACGCCCATGTGCTGCTGCGCTTCGAGGGCGGCGCCAAGGGCATGTTGTGGGCGAGCCAGGTGGCGCCAGGCAACGAGAACGGCCTGCGCCTGCGGGTCTTCGGCGAAAAAGGCGGGCTCGACTGGGCGCAGGAGGACCCGAACCGGCTGTGGTTCACGCCCTATGGCGAGCCGAAGCGGCTGATCACCCGCAACGGCGCCGGCAGCGGACCGGAGGCGGCGCGGGTCTCGCGCATTCCGCCCGGCCATCCCGAGGGCTATCTGGAAGCCTTCGCCAACATCTATGCCGAGGCGGCGCGGGCCATCCGGGCGCACCGGACGGGCACGCCGCCACCGGACGGCACGCTCTTTCCCACGCTCGCCGACGGGCTCGCCGGCATGCGCTTCATCGATGCCTGCGTGCAGTCCTCGAAGCGCAACGCGGCGTGGATCACGCTATGACGGCGCCGGTGCTGGAACTCGTCGGTGTGCGCAAGAGCTACGGGCCGATCGAGATCCTGCACGGCGTCGATTTCGCGCTGCGGGCGGGCGAGGTGCATGCGCTGATCGGCGAGAACGGCGCCGGCAAGTCGACGATCATGAAGATCATCGGCGGCTTCGTCGCGCCGAGCTCCGGCGAGGTCCGGCTGGATGGGCGTCCGGCCGCCTATCGCAGCGGCGCCGAGGCGGAAGCGGCGGGCGTGGTGGTCATCCACCAGGAATTCAACCTCGCCCCCGATCTCACCGTGGCCGAGAACATCTATCTCGGGCGCGAGCTGGGCGGGCTGTTCCTCGACCACAAGGCGATGCGGGCCGGCACGCAGGCGCTGCTCGACGAACTCGACAGCGCCATCCGCCCGGAAGCGCGCATTCGCGACCTGCCGGTGTCCGACCGCCAGATGGTCGAGATCGCCAAGGCCCTCTCGCGGAAGGCGCGGGTGCTGATCATGGACGAGCCCTCCGCCGTACTGACGCACCGCGAGGTCGAGGTGCTGTTCCGCCAGATCGAGCGGCTGCGGGAACAGGGCGTCGCGCTGCTCTACACCTCGCACCGGCTGGAGGAGGTGACGCATCTCGCCGACCGGATCACCGTGCTGCGCGACGGCGCCGTGGTGCGGCAGGCGCTGCGCGGGGAGCTCACCGAGGACGGCATGGCGACCGCCATGGTCGGCCGCGACCTTGAGGATATCTATCCCGCCAAGCGCCACCATGCCGGCGATATCGCGCTGGAGGTGCGCGGCTTTTCCGTGCCGCCGCTGGTGAAGGATATCTCCTTCACGCTCAAGCGCGGCGAGGTGCTCGGCATTTCCGGCCTCGTCGGCTCCGGGCGCACCGAACTCGCCGAAGGGCTGGTCGGGCTGCGGGCGTCGACCGGCGAGGTGCGCCGCAACGGCGTGCCGGTCCGCATCGCCTCGGTGGGCGAGGCGGCGGCGCAGGGCATGGCCTATCTCACCGAGGACCGCAAGGAACGCGGCCTGCTGCTCGACAAGACCCTGCGCGAGAACCTCACGCTCTCGACACTTGCGCGCTTCGGCGCGCCGTTCATTTCCGCCGCGCGCGAAGACGCCGCGCTGACCCGGGCCATCGCCGATTTCGACATCCGCGCCCCGCGCCGTGATCTTAGGGTCGGCAACCTGTCGGGCGGCAACCAGCAGAAGCTGCTGCTGGCCAAGACCATGCTGTCCGACCCCGAGGTGGTGATCATCGACGAGCCGACGCGCGGCATCGATGTCGGCACCAAGAGCCAGATCTACGCCTTCATCGACGCGCTGGCCGGTGAGGGCAAAAGCGTCATCGTCATTTCCTCCGACATGCCGGAAATCCTCGGCCTGTCCGACCGGGTGCTGGTGATGCGACAGGGCCGGATCGCCGGGGAGCTTTCCGGCGCGCAGATTTCGGAAACCGCCGTGGTGCGGCTGGTGATGGGGACCTCCGGTGACGACGGCGAGGCCGCACCGGGGAGCGCCGCCAAGATGAACACCGCCCAAGGGAGCGCCCATGTCTGACGCCGCCGTCCCGACCGCTGCCCCCGCCGCCGCCCGCCGCCTGCCGAGCCTGTCCGCGCTCGGCCCGCTGCTGGCGCTGATCCTGCTGGTGGCGCTCGGCGCCTTCCTCAACGACAATTTCCTCTCCGCCGGCAACGTCACCAATGTGCTCGCCCGCTCGGCCTTTATCGGCATGATCGCGGTGGGCATGACCTTCGTGATCACCTCGGGCGGGCTGGACCTTTCGGTCGGCTCGATGGCGGCGTTCATCGCCGGGGTGATGATCCTGGGCATGAACGCGCTGCTGCCGACCATGGGCGTCGGCGTGCCGCTGGTGCTGGCGGGCATGGCCATCGCGCTCGGCGTCGGGTTGCTGGCGGGGCTCGGCAACGGGCTGCTGGTGACCAAGGCGCGCATCGAGCCCTTCATCGTCACGCTCGGCACCATGGGCATCTTCCGCTCGCTGGTGACATGGCTCGCCGATGGCGGCACCATCAGCCTCGACTTCGGCGTGCGCCAGCTCTACCGGCCGGTGTATTATTCCGGGCTGTTCGGCATCGCCTGGCCGATCATCGTCTTCGCCCTCGTCGCCATCGCCGGGCAGATCGCGATGCGGCACACCCGGTTCGGGCGCTATTGCGAGGCCATCGGCTCCAACGACAAGGTGGCGCTGTACTCGGCGGTGAATGTCGAGCGCATCCGGCTGTTGACCTATGTGCTGCTCGGCCTGCTCGTGGGCCTTGCCACCATCATGTATGTGCCGCGCCTCGGCTCGGCCTCCGGCTCCACCGGCATGCTGTGGGAGCTGGAGGCCATCGCCGCCGTCATCATCGGCGGCACCGCGCTCAAGGGCGGCTATGGCCGGGTGTGGGGCACGGTGGTGGGCGTGCTCATCCTCAGCCTGATCGACAACATCCTTATCCTGGCGGACCTCGTCTCGCCCTATCTCAACGGGACGATCCAGGGCGTCATCATCGTGCTCGCGGTGGTTCTACAACGCAGCAAATCATCATCCGCCTGAGAGCGGAGACACTAGGGAGAAACGAGAATGGAACGCAGGGCCTTCCTCACCACCGCCGCCATCGGCGCCGCCACCGCCGCCGCCGGCGTCTCGCTTCCCGCCATGGCGCAGGGCAAGAAGGCGGTGATCGGCGTCTCGATCCCCTCCGCCACCCACGGCTTCATGGGCGGGCTCAACTGGCACGCGCAGGAGACCATCAAGCGGCTGAAGGCGACCTACCCGAACCTCGATTTCGTGCTCGCCACCGCCGGCGCGGTCGGCAAGCAGGTGAACGACATCGAGGACATGGTGGCGACCCGCAATATCGACGCGCTGGTGGTGCTGCCCTTCGAATCCGAGCCGCTGACCAGCCCGGTCAAGGCGGTGAAGGATGCCGGCAAATGGGTGACCGTGGTGGACCGCGGCCTGTCGCAGCCCGGCATCGAGGACCTGTATGTCTCCGGCGACAACACCGCCTTCGGCCGCGTCTCCGGCGAATATTTCAAGGCGAACCTCAAGCCCGGCGCCAAGATCGTGGTGCTGCGCGGCATTCCCACCACGCTCGACAATGAGCGCGTCGAGGCCTTCCAGGCGGCGATCGCCGGTTCGGGCATCGAGATCCTCGACATGCAGCACGGCAATTGGAACCGCGACAAGGCGTTCCAGGTGATGCAGGACTACCTGTCGAAGCACAAGCAGATCGACGCGGTGTGGGCCGCCGACGACGACATGGCGCTCGGCGTCATGGAGGCGATCGCCCAGGCCGGGCGGCAGAAGGAGATGTGGATCGTCGGTGGCGCGGGCATGAAGGAAATCATCAAGCGGGTGATGGACAAGGACCCGCAGGTGCCGGTCGACGTGTCCTATCCGCCGGCGCAGATTTCCACCGCGCTGGAGGTCACGGCGCTGCGCTTTGTCTCCGACACGCCGGTCTATGGCCGCTTCATCATCGGCTCGACGCTGGTCACGCCGGAGAACGCCGCGCAGTTCTACTTCCCCGACAGCCCGTTCTGACGGGCCGTCTTCCCCAAAACAACAGCCGGCTCCGCGCGGAGCCGGCTGTCTGATGCGACCGGGGTCGGCCGACGCGTGCTTACTCGGCCGCGGCCGGCACCGCCGTGCCGTGCGGGACGAAGTCTTCCTCGTCCGCGGGCAGTTCCATCGGCCGGCCCGCCAGGGCCGCGTCGAGACGGTCGCGGTCGAGCTCGCCTTCCCAGCGCGCCACCACGACGGTCGCGGTCGCGTTGCCGATGAAGTTGGTCAGCGCGCGGCATTCCGACATGAAACGGTCAATGCCGAGGATGAGCGCCATGCCCGCGACCGGTACCGCCGGGATCACCGAGAGCGTCGCCGCCAGCGTGATGAAGCCGGCGCCGGTGATGCCCGCCGCGCCCTTGGACGAGAGCATGGCGACCAGCAGCAGCACGATCTGGTCCTGGAGGCTGAGTTCGATGCCGGTGGCCTGCGCGATGAACAGCGCCGCCAGCGTCATGTAGATATTGGTGCCGTCGAGATTGAACGAATAGCCGGTCGGGATCACGAGACCGACCACCGACTTGCGGCAGCCTGCCTGTTCCATCTTCTCCATCAGGCTGGGCAGCGCGGCCTCCGAAGACGAGGTGCCGAGCACGAGCAGCAGCTCTTCCTTGAGGTAGCGGATCAGCGCGAGGATCGAGAAGCCGTTATAGCGCGCCACCGCGCCCAGCACGACGAACACGAAAAGCGCGCTGGTGATGTAGAAGGTGCCGACCAGCATGGCGAGATTGGCGATCGAGCCGATGCCGTATTTGCCGATGGTGAACGCCATCGCGCCGAAGGCGCCGATCGGGGCCGCCTTCATCAGGATTTCGACCAGGCGGAAGAAGATCTGCGAGGCCGAGTTCAGCACATGCATGAAGGGATCGGCGCGATGGCCGACGCCGGCCATGGCGATGCCGAACAGCACCGCGAAGAACAGCACCTGCAGAATGTCGCCAGAGGCGAAGGCGTTCACCGGGGTGGTCGGGATGATGTTGGTGAGGAAGCCGACCAGCGACTGCTCATGCGCCTTGGCGGCATAGTCGGCCACGGCCTTGGCGTCGAGCGAGGCGGGATCGATGTTCAGCCCGGCGCCCGGACGCACGACATTGGCCACGATCATGCCGATGATCAGCGCCAGCGTCGAGAAGGTGAGGAAATACAGCATCGCCTTGCCGGCGACGCGGCCAACCTTGCCGAGATCGCGCATATTGGCGATGCCGGTGGCGACGGTGAGGAAGATCACCGGGGCGATGATCATCTTCACCAGCTTGATGAAGGCGTCGCCGAGCGGCTTCAGGTCGGCGCCGAGGCTCGGGTAGAAATGACCGAGCGCGATGCCCGCCGCGATGGCGAACAGCACCTGGAAATAAAGCTGCCGATAGAATTTACGCGGCGCGGCTTTCACCGGGGCCGGGGCGATGGCGTAGGCCATGGGCGTCCTCCTAGGGGATCCGTCGTCGCCTCATTGGGTGGGCGGCGTTGGGAGCCGGGGTCGATGGATCGGGAACGGCGTCTGAGCGCCGCATGCCGAACCCTTGCGCAAAGGACATGCCAGATACGCGCCTGTCGCGTGCGAATCGTAACGCACTGTTTTTGAAGGAATATTTTTGCCGGGGAAAATCCAGACTCGACACGGCGTGCGAAATATCACACAAAGCGTCTCGCGATCTGTGCGGAAATTCGCACGGCAGGAGCCTCGTCGTGCGATTAGTGACACGCTTCGCCATTCTCCGGCCTGCCAGACGGTGGCGCCGCCTTGCCGGGCGCGCCGTCCCGCTGCTCGCGGCGGTGCTGTTCCTCGTCGCGCTCGACCAGATGGCCCGCTACGGCGCGGAGCGCTGGGTGATGGTGCAGCTGCGCAGCGAAGCGCAGGCCGCCGCCGAGTTGCGCGCCGCGATGCTGCGCAGCGAGATCGAGAAGCAGCGTTCCCTGCCGGTGGTGCTGGCGCAGGACCCGGACGTGCGCGCGGCCCTGCTCCAGCGCGACCCGGCCCTGCTGCGCGGGCTCGATCCGAAGTTCGAGCGGCTGGCGGCCGGCACGCGCGCGAGCGTGATCTATCTGCTCGACGCCAAGGGCATCACGCTGGCGGCCAGCAATTATCGGGAGCCGACGTCCTTCGTCGGCAGCGACTATTCGTTTCGTCCCTATTTCCAGCTCGCCATGGCGGAGGGCGAGGCCGAGCACTTCGCCTTCGGCACGGTCAGCCGCGCGCCCGGTCTTTACCTGACAAGACGGATCGAAGGGCCGAACGGCCCGATCGGCGTGATCGTCGTGAAGGCGGTGTTCACCGAGGTCGAGGCGGAATGGCGCCGGCTCTCCGGGCCGATCTTCGTCACCGACCAGCGCGACATCGTGCTGGTGACCAGCGTTCCCGGCTGGCAGTTCCGCGCCACCGCGCTGATTCCGGAAAATGAGCGCGCCACCCTCCGCGCCAGCCTGCAATTTGGCGATGCCTCGCTCGATCCGCTGCCGATCGTCGTCGAGGGTGACGACCGGGTGCGCGTGAAGATGCCGGGCAGCGGCGCGGAGCGGGTGTTCGTCGAGGCCGCCGCCCCCGTGCCGAGCGTCAGCTGGACGCTGCATGTGCTGGAGCCGATGGCGGCCACCGCCAATGTCGCCATCGCGGCGGCGCGGGTGCTGGCGGTGCTTGGCGGCGTGTTCCTGCTCGCCGTGCTCGCCCTCGCCTGGCTGCGCCGCCGCCGGGCGTTGCAGAAGCGCCGGCGCGAGGAGCGGGCCCGGCGCGAGCTGGAGCGGCGGGTGGAGGACCGCACGCTTGAACTCAGCGCGGCCAATGAGCGCCTGCGCGAGGAGATGGACCAGCGCCAGCATGCCCAGTCGGCGCTGCAGGGATTGCAGGACGAGCTGGTGCAGGCCAGCAAGCTCGCCGTGCTCGGCCAGATCGCGGCCAGCGTCGCCCATGAGGTCAACCAGCCGGTGGCGGCGATCCGCACCTTCGCCGAGAGCAGCGGGATGCTGCTGGCGCGCGGCGACGCGGCGGCCGCCGGCGGCAATCTCGCGACCATTGTCGGGCTGACCGAGAGGATCGGCGCCATCACCGGCGAACTGCGCGCCTTCGCCCGCAAGACGCCCGGCCATGTCGGGCCGGTCTCGCTGCGTTCGGCGGTCGACGGCGCGATGCTGCTGGTCGGCTACCGGCTGCGCGAGCAGGATGTCTCGCTGGAGCTGGACATGGGAGCGGGCGACATCCTCGTATCGGCCGAGCGGGTGCGGCTGGAACAGGTGCTGGTCAATCTTCTGCAGAACGCGCTGGAGGCGCTGGCCGGCCGGCCCGGCGGGCGGATCCGCATCGAGGCGCGCGCCGATGGCGACAAGGTGGTCATCACCCTGGCCGATAACGGGCCCGGGCTGCCGGCCGCCGTGCTGGACGCGCTGTTCATGCCGTTCACCACCACCAAGCCGGCCGGGCTCGGCCTCGGGCTGGTGATCTCGCACGACATCGTCGCCGAGTTCGGCGGCTCGCTTGCCGCCATCAATCGCGATGGCGCGGTGTTCACCCTCATCCTGCCGCGGGTGCCCTGATGGATGTCGCCTTCATCGACGATGACGAGACCCTGCGCGCCGCCAATAGCCAGGCGCTGATGCTGGCGGGCTATGAAGTGGTGCCCTACCCATCCGCTGCCGCCGCGCTCGCCGGGATCGACGCGTCCTTTCCCGGCGTCGTGGTCAGCGATGTGCGCATGCCGGGCATGGATGGGCTGGAGCTGTTCCGGCGGCTCTCGCGCATGGATGCCGATCTGCCGGTCATCCTCATCACCGGCCATGGCGACATCACCATGGCGGTGGAGGCGATGCGCGACGGCGCCTATGACTTCATCCCCAAGCCCTATGCACTCGACCAGCTGCTCGGCGCGGTGCGACACGCGCTGGAGAAGCGCCGCCTCGTTCTGGATAATCGCGCGCTGCGGCAGGCGGCGGAGGCGGCGAGCGTGGACATGCCGCTGCTCGGCGCCACGCCGGCGATGGAGCGGCTGCGCCAGACGGTGCGCCAGATCGCCGATGCCGATGTCGACGTGCTGGTGGAGGGCGAGACCGGCACCGGCAAGGAGGTGGTGGCGCACGCGCTGCACCGCTGGAGCCGGCGCGCCGCCAGCCCGCTGGTCACCGTAAACTGCGGCGCGCTGCCGGAAACCGTGATCGAGAGCGAATTGTTCGGCCATGAGCCCGGCTCCTTCACCGGCGCGATGAAGAAGCGGATCGGCCGCATCGAGCACGCCCATGGCGGCACGCTGTTTCTCGACGAGATCGAGGCGATGTCGCCGGCGTTGCAGGTGAAGCTGCTCAGGGTGCTGGAGGCCCGCGAGGTCACCCCGCTCGGCACCAATGAGGTGCGCAAGGTCGACATACGGGTGGTGGCGGCCTCCAAGATCGACCTTCAGGAGCTGGTCCGGCGCGGCGGCTTCCGCGAGGACTTGTATTACCGCCTGCACGTCGCGACGGTGCGCATTCCGCCGCTGCGCGAGCGCAGGGCCGACATTCCGCTGCTGTTCGGGCATTTCCTCGGCCAGGCCGCCAAGCGCTTCCGCCGCCCGGCGCCGATGCTCACGGCCGGCGTGCGCGATCATCTGGCGCGGCATGACTGGCCCGGCAATGTGCGCGAGCTGGTGCATTACGTGGAGCGTGTCGCGCTCGGCCTGGCCGAGGACAGCCCAGCGCCCGCGCCCGCGACCGGCGGGGAGACGGCGGCCAGCCTGCCCGAGCGGATGGAAGCCTATGAAGCCGCCCAGATCCGCGAGGCGCTGGCCGCTACACGCGGCGACATTCAGGCGACGCTCAAGTTGCTCGGCAT
Organism: Ancylobacter sp. G4_0304; assembly: GCF_047501495.1. Taxonomy (NCBI): domain Bacteria; kingdom Pseudomonadati; phylum Pseudomonadota; class Alphaproteobacteria; order Hyphomicrobiales; family Xanthobacteraceae; genus Ancylobacter; species Ancylobacter sp. G4_0304. Next base: position 31,608 of record NZ_JAZDRM010000038.1, read on the forward strand.
CCCGCGCAAGACGCTCTACGACAAGCTGCGCCGGCACGATATCGACCAGGCAGCCTATCGCTAGGCGCGCGATATCGAGCCGCCGCCGCTTGCCCGGATACCCCCGGCAGTATATGAAAATACCCCGACGAGTATCCTTGGGCCCGATCGGCAGCCATGCCCCATTCGCCGGACGACAAGAAGCGCGCCCTGACGCGCCTGCGCCGCATCAAGGGGCAGGCGGAGGCGCTGGAGCGCGCGATCGAGGCCGGTGCCGAATGCACCATGCTGCTCCAGCAGATCGCGGCCTTGCGCGGCGCCGCGGGCGGGCTGATGGCCGAGGTGCTCGACAGCCATCTGCGCGAGACCTTCGGTCCGGAGGGAGATTCGGCGCCCCGCGCCGCGCTCCCGAGCGAACTCGACGACATCCGCGCGATCCTGCGCACCTATCTGAAATAACCGTTCGAGCCTTAGAGGGAAAAATCCATGAAATCGCGCGCCGCCGTTGCCTGGGAAGCCAAGAAGCCGCTGACCATCGAGACCATCGAGATCGGCGGGCCGAAGCCCGGCGAGGTGCTGGTCGAGATCATGGCGACCGGCGTGTGCCATACCGACGCCTATACGCTGGACGGCCTCGATTCCGAGGGCAAGTTCCCGGCGATCCTCGGCCATGAGGGCGCGGGCATCGTGCGCGAGGTCGGCGCCGGCGTGACCTCGCTCAAGGTCGGCGATCACGTCATCCCGCTCTACACGCCGGAATGCCGGCAGTGTAAAACCTGCCTGTCGCAGCGCTCGAACCTGTGCACCTCGATCCGCGCCACGCAGGGCCAGGGCCTGATGCCGGATCGCACCACGCGCTTCTCCTGTGAGCGCGTCGGCGGGCAGGGCGGCGAGATCTTCCACTATATGGGCTGCTCGACCTTCTCGAACTTCACCGTGCTGCCGGAGATCGCGCTCGCCAAGGTGCGCGAGGACGCGCCCTTCGACAAGATCTGCTACATCGGCTGCGGCGTCACCACCGGCATCGGCGCGGTGGTGTACACCGCCAAGGTCTGGCCGGGTGCCAATGTCGTGGTGTTCGGTCTCGGCGGCATCGGTCTCAACGTGATCCAGGGCGCCCGCATGGTCGGCGCCGACAAGATCATCGGCGTCGACATCAACCCCGCCAAGGTCGAGATGGCGAGGAAGTTCGGCATGACCGACTTCATCAACCCCAAGGACGTGGGCAACGACAAGGTGGTGCAGGCGATCCAGGACCTGACGGATGGCGGCGCCGACTTCACCTTCGACTGCACCGGCAATGTCAATGTGATGCGCCAGGCTCTGGAAGCCTGCCATCGCGGCTGGGGCACCTCGATCGTCATCGGCGTGGCGCCGGCGGGCGCGGAGATTTCCACCCGCCCGTTCCAGCTCGTCACCGGCCGCAACTGGCGCGGTTCGGCCTTTGGCGGCGCGCGCGGGCGCACCGACGTGCCGAAGATCGTCGACTGGTACATGGAGGGCAAGATCAACATCGACGACCTGATCACCCACACCATGCCGCTCGACGAGATCAACACCGCCTTCGACCTGATGCATGAAGGCAAGTCGATCCGTTCCGTGGTGATCTACTGATGGAGACGACGGCGATGGAAACGGTCTCGACGGCGAAGTCGCATGGCGGCGTGCAGGGGGTCTACCGGCACGAATCGAAGGTCACCGGCTCGACCATGACCTTCGCCGTCTTCGTGCCGCCTCAGGCGGCGAGCGGCCCCGTGCCGGTGCTGTGGTATCTGTCCGGCCTCACCTGCACCCATGCCAATGTGATGGAGAAGGGCGAGTATCGCGCCGCCGCCGCGCAGCACGGCGTCATCATCGTCGCGCCCGACACCAGCCCACGCGGCGAGCATGTGCCGGACGAGAAGGATAACTGGCAGTTCGGCTCCGGCGCCGGCTTCTATGTCGACGCCACGCAGGAGCCCTATGCCGCGCATTACCGGATGTATTCCTACATCGTCGAAGAGCTCACCGCGCTGGTCGCCACGGAATTTCCCGCGGATATGAGCCGGCAGGGCATCTTCGGCCATTCCATGGGCGGTCACGGTGCGCTCACCATCGCGCTGAAGCACCCTGATCGCTTCGCCAGCTGCTCGGCCTTCGCGCCGATCACCCAGCCGAGCACGGCCGACTGGTCGCGCCCGGCGCTGGAGAAATATCTCGGCAATGACGCGCTGGCGTGGCGCTCCTACGACGCCGTGGCGCTGATCGAGGACGGCCGGCGCTTCCCGGAATTCCTCGTCGACCAGGGCACGGCGGACCCGTTCCTCGACACCGGCCTGCGCCCGCAGCTGCTGAAAGAAGCCTGCGCAGCGGCCGGCATCCCCCTCACGCTCAATCTGCGCGAGGGCTACGACCATTCCTATTTCTTCATCTCCAGCTTCATGGCCGACCACGTCGCCTGGCACGCGAAGCGGCTTCGGGCATAGGGGCTTCACGCCGAAGGCGGGCGCATTGGCTGGCGCGGGGGCGCCGCCTGTGCGCTTGCTCGCGTGAGCAGCCGATCCCTTCCCAAATGGGAGATGGACCTTGCGGCCGAATTCCGCATGCTCGGCACCGGGCATGCCGGAGCGGGGTGGGGCGTCGCTGTTCCGGCAGGTTGGCTCAGCGCCTGAAAATTTCAGTGCGAATTTGAAGGCGGCGGCGGGATAGTGGCGACTTTACGGTTATTATCGGTCGAAAGCTCCTGAAGAGACCTCCGGTGTTTCTCCGAAGGCTATTGCCGCTTTGCCGATCAACTTGGGGTGGGGGAAGTTGTGAAGTCGAAGCTTGTTCTGGGCGTTCTCGGCGCCGGGATTCCCGGTGTCGCCTGCGCCCGCGGGTTCCTCGATCCGGCCGGCCCGATCGCCTCGGCGCAGCTGACGCATTTCGGCGTGATCAGCGCCCTGATGATGCTGGTCGTCGTGCCGATGTTCATCGCGCTGCCGCTCGTGCTGCTGCGCTACCGCCGCGCCGGCAAGGGCACCTATCGGCCGGACTGGGAATTCAACTGGGGACTGGAAACGCTGATCTGGGGCATCCCGGTCGCGCTCATCGTCATCCTCGGCTCGGCGCTGTGGAAGCACACGCTGGAGAACGACCCCTACAAGCCGCTCGGCCCCGACCCGTTGGTGGTCGAGGTGGTCGCGCTCGATTGGAAGTTCCTTTTCCTCTATCCCGAGCAGGGGATCGCGACGCTCGACCTGCTCGCCTTGCCCGAAGGCCGGCCGGTGACGCTGAAGCTGACCAGCGGCACGGTGATGCAGTCCTTCATCGTGCCCCGCCTCGGCGGGCAGATCTATGCCATGGCGGGCATGCAGACCCAGCTCAACCTGCTGGCCGACCAGACCGGCGAGTTCACCGGGCGCAACACCCAGTATAACGGACTGGGCTTTGCCCAGCAGTCGTTCACCACCCGTGTGGTGAGCCCGCAGGATTTCGACAACTGGGTGGCCAGCACCAAGGCGCAGGGCAAGGGAATCGACTTCGCCGGGTATCAGGCGCTGCTCGAACCCTCCGTCGTTGCCGAGCCGGTGCTCTATGGCAGCGTGTCCCCCGGCCTGTTCGATCAGGTGATCGCCAGCTTCGCGCCGGACATGGTGGCCGGGCAGGGGCATGCCCACATGCCCGCCCCGCCGGCGGCGACCGCCCCCGCCGCTCTGCCCGCCGCAGGCGCGTCCCCGACGACCCATCATCACACGCCGGAGGCCGTACAATGAATTGGGAGCTGATATTCGGCCAGCTTCAATGGACCTCCTTCGTGTTCGCCGGCGCGATCAAGGATCCCTCGCTGAGCGAGTTCATCGCCTCCGGCGCCGGCTCGATCGCGGTGCTCGGCGCGGTGTTCATCGTGGTCCTGCTCACCGTGAAGGGATGGTGGGTGCCACTGTGGCGGGACTGGCTGACCAGCGTCGACCACAAGAAGGTCGGCATCATGTACATCGTGGTCGCGCTGGTGATGTTCGCCCGCGCGGTCATCGAGGCGGCGCTGATGCGCGCGCAGCAGCTGGTCGCTTATGACAGCGCCGGATTCCTTTCCGCGGACCATTTCGGGCAGCTGTTCAGCACCCACGGCACCATCATGATCTTCTTCGTGGCGATGCCGTTCATCACCGGGCTGATGAACTACATCATGCCGCTGCAGATCGGCGCGCGCGATGTGTCCTTCCCGCTGCTCAACGCGATCTCGCTGATGCTGACGGTGGCCGGTGCGATCCTGATCATGGTCTCGCTGGTGGTCGGCCAGTTCTCCACCGGCGGCTGGACCGCCTACCCGCCCTTCACCGGCATCGAATTCAGTCCGGGCGAGGGGGTGGACTACTGGATCTGGGCGGTGTCGCTCGGCTCGATCGGCTCGACCCTGACCGGCCTCAACTTCGCGGTGACCATCTACAAGAAGCGCTGCCCCGGCATGACGCTGTTCCGCATGCCGCTGTTCTGCTGGACGACGCTGTGCACCTCGATCCTGATGATCTTCGCCATGGCGCCGCTCACCGCAGCGACCGTGATGCTCGCGCTCGACCGCTATGCCGGCTTCCATTTCTTCACGAATGGCGACGGCGGCAACATGATGAACTACGCCAACCTGTTCTGGCTGTTCGGTCATCCCGAGGTCTACATTCTGATCCTGCCGGCCTTCGGCGTGTGGTCGGAAGTGGCGGCCACCTTCTCGGCCAAGCGGATTTACGGCTACACCTCGCTGGTCTACGCGACCATGTGCATCGCCGTGCTGTCCTTCGCGGTGTGGCTGCACCACTTTTTCACCATGGGCCAGAGCGCGAATGTCAACGCGATCTTCGGCATTGCGACGATGGTGATCGGCGTGCCGACCGGCGTGAAGGTCTATGACTGGCTGCTGACCATGGTCGGCGGGCGCATCCGCTTTTCGACGCCGATGCTGTTCCTGATCAACTTCCTGCTGGTGTTCATCCTCGGTGGCCTCACCGGCGTGCTGCTCGCCAATCCGGGGGTCGACTTCCAGGTCCACAACACGCTGTTCCTGGTGGCGCATTTCCACAACATGATCATCCCCGGCGTGCTGTTCGGCATGTTCGCGGCGACGCAGTTCTGGTTCCCGAAGGCGTTCGGCTTCCGGCTGCATGAGGGGCTGGGCAAGGCGTCGTTCTGGTGCTTCGCGCCGGGCTTTCTGCTGGCGTTCTTCCCGCTCTACTGGCTGGGCATGATGGGGGCGACCCGGCGCACCTATATGTGGTCGAACCCCGAATATCTGCCGTGGCTGGCGCTTGCCATGGTCGGCGCCGGGCTCATCCTCGCCGGCTTCGCCTTCCTGGCGATCCAGATCGTGGTGTCGGTGCGCCGCCGCGACCAACTGGCCTGCCCGATCGGCGATCCGTGGGACGGGCGCGCGCTGGAATGGTCGATCCCCGCGCCGGCGCCGGAATGGAACTTCGCGGTGCTGCCGGTCGTCACCTCGCGCGATGCCTTCTACGAGGCCAAGATGAGCGGGCAGGCCTATCGCTCGCCGGCGGCCTATGAGGACATCGAGGTTCCGCGCAACACCGCGACGGCCCCGCTGATCGGCCTGTTCGCCTGCGCCTGGGCGTTTGGTCTGGTGTGGCACATCTGGTGGCTGGTCGTGATCTCCTTCGTGCTGATCTGGGCGGTGGTCATCGTCCGCTCTTTCGACATGGACACGGTGGAAATCGTCCCGGCCGAGACGGTGAAGGCGCAGAACGAGGCCTTCCTCGCCGCGGCGCGGGCGGCGCCGGGCACGCCGCGCGAGCGGGAAATGACGTCGGACAACCGGGGCAAGGCGCTTCCCGAGGGCCGCGAGGCGCGCGCCGGCGTGGTCCCGGCCCTTGGAACGGCGGAGGTGCTGTCATGAGCGTGACCGAACGCCTGCATCCGGGAGTCAATCTCGGCGCCACCGATCCCGCAAGCCATGAGGCGGCCGAGGAGGTCGTGTTCGGCTTCTGGATCTTCCTGATGAGCGATCTGGTGCTGTTCGCGGTGCTGTTCGCGACCTATGCCGCGATGAGCGTACAGGGCATCGCCAGCGGGCCGGGGCCGGTCGAGGTGTTCGACCTCACCGCCGCTTTCGTTGAGACGCTGCTGCTGCTGCTCTCCAGCTTCGCCTTCGGCTTCGCGATGCTGGCGATGAAGTACCGCGAGAACACGCGCAGCGTGCTGGCCTGGCTGCTGGTGACCGGCTTCCTCGGCGCGGCTTTCGTCGGCATGGAGTTGCACGATTACTACGTGATGGCGACCCAGCACGGCGCCACCCCGCAGACCAGCGGCTTCCTCTCGGCCTATTACCTGCTCACCGGCACGCACGCGCTCCACGTCTCGTCGGGGCTGTTGTGGATGGTGATCCTGGCGGTTCAGATCGTGGTGTTCGGCCTGAACACGCCGGTGAAGCTCCGGCTGATGCGGCTCGCGCTGTTCTGGCACATGCTTGATGTGGTCTGGATCGGCATCTTCACCTTCGTCTATCTGTTCGGGGTCGTCTCATGAGCGACGAAATTCCCGCCGGCATGCCGGCCAGCGAATATGGCGGCGAGTTCCGCGAGCGCTTCAGCTACATCGTGGGGCTGGTTCTCGCGCTCGTGCTGACCGGGGCGGCGTTCGCGCTGGTGTGGATGCGGTGGCTGACCGGGGGCTCGGCGCTGGCCGTTCTCGGCCTGCTGGCCTTCCTCCAGGTGATCGTGCATCTGCGCTGCTTCCTGCACATCGACCTCGCCCGGTCGCACCGCGACGACCTGAAGCTGATCCTGTTCACGGCGCTCATCCTCCTGGTGATGGTGGCCGGGACCATCTGGATTCTCTATGACCAGCACGCCCGCATGATGCCCTAGGCAGCGGACTCATAACGCATTGATCCAGATGCGGACGGCAGCGAGCTTGAGGGCTGCGAGGAAGTTGTCTGGGCGCCGGTCGTAGCGGCTGGCGAGGCCGCGCATCTGCTTGATCCTGTTGAA
>NZ_JAZDRM010000039.1:0-36159 GCF_047501495.1 Ancylobacter sp. G4_0304
GGCAAAGCCACCCAAACCCACCAGGGAGAAGCCACGAAACTTGACCGCCACCTGACCGCCGACCACCATCAGCCCGGGTCAATTCTCAGTGGAAATCCAGGGTCAGTTCTTCGCGGAAATCAACACCGCCCTTTCTTTGACTTGCGCGGCGAACTGCGGTAGCGGCAGCGGCCCTTCGGAACCTGTGGGCCAGCCGTGCCGGGAGCCGTTTCAGATGAACCTGTTCGCCCTTTTCGCCGATCATGTCCGCGCCGCGCTGGATGACCTCGCTCGCGAGGGCGCGCTGCCCGCCGGCCTCGACGCCGCGCGCGTCGTGGTCGAGCCCCCGCGCGATGCCAGCCATGGCGATCTGGCGACCAACGCCGCCATGGTGCTCGCCAAGGACGCCGGGATGAAGCCGCGCGACCTTGCGGAGCAGCTGGCGGCGAAGCTTTCGGCGCTTCCCGATGTGGCGCGCGTCGACATCGCCGGGCCGGGCTTCATCAACATCGCGCTGGCCCCGACCTGGTGGCCGCGCGTGCTCGCCGCCGCGCTTGAGGGCGGGCGCGATTTCGGCCGCTCCGACCTCGGCGCCGGGGTGAAGATGAATGTCGAATATGTCTCGGCCAACCCCACCGGCCCGATGCATGTCGGCCATTGCCGCGGCGCGGTGTTCGGCGACGCGCTGGCAAACCTGCTGGCCTTCGCCGGTTTCGACGTCACCCGCGAATATTACATCAACGACGCCGGTGCGCAGGTCGACGTGCTCGCCCGCTCGGCCTATCTGCGCTACCGCGAAGCGCTGGGCGAGGCGATCACCATCCCCGAGGGCCTGTATCCGGGCGATTATCTGGTGCCCGTCGGCAAGGCGCTGGTGGTCAAGTATGGCAACACGCTGCTCGGCAAGGACGAGGCGGAATGGCTGCCGCTGGTCAAGGACGCCGCCATCGATGCCATGATGGCGATGATCCGGCAGGACCTCGCCACGCTCGACATCCATCACGACGTGTTCTTCTCCGAGCGCACGCTGCACGCCCGCAAGGATGGCCAGCCCAGCATCATCGACGGCATGCTGGCGACGCTGCGCGCCCGCGATCTGGTCTATGAGGGCCGCCTCCAGCCGCCCAAGGGCCAGCCGGTCGAGGATTGGGAGGACCGCGAGCAGACCCTGTTTCGGGCCACCCAGTTCGGGGATGACGTCGACCGTCCGCTGATGAAGTCCGACGGCGCCTATACTTATTTCGCTGCCGACATCGCCTATCACAAGGACAAGTTCGACCGCGGCTTCACCCGCATGATCGACGTCTGGGGCGCCGACCATGGCGGCTATGTCAAGCGCATGCAGGCGGCGGTGAAGGCCGCGACCGATGGCGCGGGCAGCCTCGATGTCGAGCTGTGCCAGCTCGTGCGCCTCTTGCGCAATGGCGAGCCGGTGAAGATGTCGAAGCGCGCCGGTGACTTCGTGACGTTACGTGATGTGGTGGATGAAGTCGGCCGCGACGCGGTGCGCTTCATGATGCTGAACCGCAAGAACGATGCGGTGCTCGACTTCGACCTCGCCAAGGTGATCGAGCAGACCCGCGACAACCCGGTGTTCTATGTCCAGTACGCCCATGCGCGGGCGGCCTCGATCCTGCGCAACGCGAAGCTCGCCTATCCCGACCTGCCCGGCGAAGCATCCGCCTTCGCGGGCGCCGATCTTTCCCTGCTGACCGATGAAGGCGAGATCGGTCTCGCGCGTCTCATCGCGAACTATCCGCGAATCGTCGAGCAGGCCGCAACGGCACGCGAGCCGCACCGTCTGGCGTTCTACCTCTACGATCTTGCCAGCGCCCTGCATGGACAGTGGAATCGCGGAAAAGACTTGCCTCATTTACGCTTCATTATCGAAGATGATCGAAAGTCGACTTATGCGCGGCTGGCTCTCGTTCATGCCGTTGCGCTGATCATCGCTTCAGGCCTTGGCGTCCTCGGAGTCGGTGCTCCCGAAGAAATGCGGTAAGCGCGGCACGCAGCCTTTCGTGCGGCCCGCTGCCATCAGGTCCCCAACGGGGTGGTTTAAGTCACGCGACGCAGCGAGCAGGTTCGAGACATGGGCAACGAGACGACGCGTTACCGGCAGGACGACGCCTTTGGCCAGCGTTCCGCCGAGGAACGGCATGCCGCCGAGGACCCGCTTGCCGAACTGGCCCGCCTGATGGGTCAGGATGACGAGTTCGCCGCGCTGGCCCGCTCGGCGCCGCGCCCGGCCGCTCCCGTGCGGCGCGAGCCCTCGCTTGGTGCGCCGCCGCCCCGCCCGGCGGCCCCGTCGCGACCTGCCGCCCCGCCGTATCCCGCCGCGCCGCGCTCTTCGGCTCCCGCGCCGCGCGCTCCGGCCGCGCCGGGCTCCTTCGCCGCGCTGGCGGCCGAAGTCTATTCCGATGGCACCCCGCGTCCGGTGCCGCGCTCCGAGCGGCATTCGCTTGAGGACGCCGCGCGCGATCTCAATCGCGGCTTTGCCCGTTCCGAGCCCCGCGCTCCCGAACCTCGTGCTCCGGAGCCCCGTGCGCCCGAACCCCGTGCGCCGGAGTCGCGCTCCTACATGCCGCCGCGTCCGCAGCCGACGGAATCGCGGCTGAGCGCGCCGTCGGTCGATCCGATGTCGCGCGGCGTCGAGCGTGGCCGCGTCGCTTCCGCCGGCGTCGATGCGGTGTCGCAGGCGCTGGGCCAGCCCTTCGCCGCCGAGCCGCCCATAGCCCGTGCCCCGCGCGCTCCCGAGCCGGCTCCTATGGTCGCCCGCCCGGCACCCGCCCGTCCGGCCGAGCCGCGCCCGCTCGATCTGGACGAGGAGGCCTATGATTACGGCCGTTCCGCCGTCGAGGATGCCGGTTATGGCGCCGATGGACAGGAAGGCTTCGACGAGCGCTACGAGCCGGAAGAGGCCGAGGACACCACGCCGCGCAGCAGCCGCCGTCTCGCGGTGATCGGTACCGTGATCGGTCTCGCGGTTATCGGCGCCGCCGGCGTCTATGCTTTCCGCTCCTCGGATTCCGGGCCGGTGGCCTCGGGTGGCCAGCCGCCGGTGATCCGCGCCGACCAGGGGCCGAACAAGGTGGTTCCCGAGCCCTCCACCGAGACGTCCACTGACGGCCAGAAGCTGATCTATGATCGTGTGGGCGGCAACACGCCGACCGGCAATGAGCGCGTGGTGTCGAGCGAGGAGCAGCCGGTCGATGTCTCGCAGGCCGCCCAGCCGCAGCAGCCGCGCGTGATCCAGCCCGCGACCGGTGCCTCCCCGACCCCGGTGCAGCCGAATTCCACCGAGCCCAAGCGCGTGCGTACCCTCACCGTGCGCGCCGACGGCTCGATCGTCGAGGACGCCTCGCCGACCCCGGTGCCGGGCGCCCCCGCCACCGTCGCCCCGACCGCGCAGCCGACCACCAACGCACCGATCGCGCTGAGCTCGGGCACCGCCGCCCCGATCAACACCAGCCCGACCCCGCTCGCGGCGACGCCCTCGATCGTCGACAACGTGCCGGCCGCCGCGCCGCGTGCGCCGACCCAGACCGCCGCCGCGCCGGCCCCCAGCGCCACTCCGGCGCCGGCCGGTGCCTATGTGGTCCAGATCGCCTCCGTGCGCTCCGAGGCCGAGGCGCAGGCGACCTGGCGCGCCTGGCAGTCCAAGTATCCGAACGTGCTCGGCGGCCAGCAGATGGCGGTCCGTCGCGCCGATCTCGGCGACCGTGGCGTCTACTACCGTGCGCAGGTCGGCTCCTTCGCCAATCGCGAGGATGCCAACGCGCTGTGCCAGGCCCTGCGTGCGCAGGGCGGGGACTGCATGGTTCAGCGTAACTGAGCCGGCGGCCTTCCGGCCACCGCTCCAGACACGGCATATCGTCATGACCGCATTTCCCGCGCCGCGCGCCTTCATCTCGGGGTGCGCCGGCACCGTGCTCGCGCCTGAGGAAGAGACGTTCTTCCGCGAGGCCGCGCCCTGGGGCCTCATCCTGTTCCGCCGCAATGTCGAGAGCCCGGCGCAGGTGCGCGCTCTGGTCGAGACGTTCCGCGCCGTGGTCGGCCGCCCCGACGCGCCGGTGCTGATCGATCAGGAGGGCGGGCGCGTGCAGCGGCTCGGTCCGCCGCATTGGCCGGTCTATCCCCCAGCGGCAGTGTTTTCCGGTATGGCGGAAGCGGGCGATGCGGCGCGCGCGGCCGAGGCGGCGCGTCTGGGCGCGCGGCTGATGGCACGGGACCTTGCCGAACTCGGCATCACCGTCGACTGCGTGCCCTGCGCCGACCTGCGCCTGCCCGAAGGCCATGGCATCATCGGCGACCGCGCCTATGGCTCCACGCCGAAAGCGGTGGCGAGGCTCGCCCGCGCGGCGGCGGAGGGGCTGGTGAGCGGGGGCGTGCTGCCGGTGCTCAAGCACATACCCGGCCATGGCCGCGCGCGCGCCGACAGCCATGAGAGCCTGCCGGTGGTCGAGACCTCGCGGGCCGAGCTGGAGTCGACCGATTTCGAGGCGTTCCGGCTGCTCAACGATCTGCCGCTCGGCATGACGGCCCATGTGGTCTACACCGCCATCGACCCCGAGCGCCCGGCCACCACTTCAGCGCGCGTCATCACTGAGATCATTCGCGGCCACATCGGCTTCGACGGCGCGCTGATGAGCGACGACCTCTCCATGGGCGCGCTCGCCGGCTCGCTGGCCTCGCGGGCGGAAGCCTCGTTCGCGGCCGGCTGCGACCTTGCCCTGCACTGCAACGGCAAGCTCGACGAGATGGCCGAGGTCGCCTCGCGCACGCCCGTGCTGGCGGGTGAAGCGGCCCGGCGCTGCGCCGCCGCGCTTTCCCGGCTCCAGCCGCCGGCGCGAATCGAGCAAATTGAGGCGCGCGCGCATTTTTCGGATATGATCGCGGCATCCTGAACACCAGCCGCCGGTCGAGATGGAACAAAGCCGTTTTGCGTTCGAGGCCGATGACGCGCGCGAGCCCGGCGAGGGCGCGCTCGTGGTCGACGTCGACGGCTTTGAAGGGCCGCTCGACCTGCTGCTGGCGCTGGCGCGCACCCAGAAGGTAGATCTCCACCGCATCTCGATCCTCGAACTCGCCGAGCAGTATCTGCGCTTCGTTGACGAGGCCCGGCGCATCCGCCTGGAACTCGCCGCCGACTATCTGGTGATGGCGGCCTGGCTCGCTTTCCTGAAGTCCCGCCTGCTGCTGCCCGATCCGCCGAAGGAAGACGGCCCAAGCGGCGCCGATCTGGCGGCCGATCTGGCCGAAAGACTGCGCCGGCTGGAGCGCATCCGCTCCGCCGCCGCGCATCTGGCCACCCGCGACCGTGTGGGCCATCAGGTGTTCCTGCGCGGCGCGCCGGAACGGCTCGACCGCCCGGTCGGTCATGTCTACGAGGCCAATCTCTACGACCTGCTCGCCGCCTATGGCGCGCAGCGCCAGAAGAACGCGCTCTCGCAGGTGCGCTTCGCCCCGCGCAATGTCATCTCGCTGGCGGATGCACGCGAGCGGCTGGAGCGGTTGATCGGACGGCTGGCTTTTGCCGGCGAGTGGGCACGGCTCGACGGCTTCCTGCTCAACTGGATCGCCGATCCGAAGATGCGCGCCACCGCGCTCGCCTCAGGCTTCTCCGCCACGCTGGAAATGGTGCGCGAAGGACTGATCGACGTGCAGCAGGAGGATGCCTTCGCACCGATCTGGATACGCGCGCGGTCTGGCAAGGCGTCCGGGCCGGCGGGGGAGGGCGCGTGAGCGCGGAAGCGGCGCGCGCGCCGCTTCCTGACGACGAGGAGCCGGAGATCGCCATGGTCGGCGAGCGTCCGCTGGCGCTGCGCCTGCTGGAGGCGATGCTGTTCGCCGCCGGCGAGCCGCTCGGCGAGGATGTGATGGCTTCCCGCCTGCCGGAGGGCGCGGACCTACCGGCGCTGCTGTCGCGCCTGTCGTCGGAATATGCCCCGCGCGGTGTGAACCTCGTGCGCGTCGCCGGCAAGTGGATGCTGCGTACCGCCCCCGACCTCGGCTTCCTGCTGGCCCGCGACAAGCCGGAGCCGCGCCGGCTCTCCCGCGCCGCGCTGGAGACGCTGGCGATCATCGCCTATCACCAGCCGGCGACGCGGGCGGAGATCGAGGAGATACGCGGCGTCTCCACCAATAAGGGAACGCTTGACGTGCTGCTGGAGTCCGGCTGGATCCGCATGCGCGGGCGCCGCCGCAGTCCGGGTCGGCCCGTGACCTACGGCACCACCGAGACCTTTCTGGTGCATTTCGGGCTGGAGGCGATCCGCGACCTGCCGGGGCTGGATGAGCTGCGCGGCACCGGCTTCATCGATTCCCGCGTCTCGGCCGGGCTCATCGTGCCGTTGCCGAGCGACGATGCCGGGCTTCAGGACGACGAAGACCCGCTGGAGCCGGAATTCGACCTCTCCTTCGCCCCGGAGCCCGAGGGCGAGGAGGAGGACGGGCCGCCCGACGCCGGGACTTGACGGCACGCCGCTGCGAGCCGAAACCCGTGACGCGGCGGTCAAGGCGAGCGGAAGGGTCGATCATGCAGGAAATGCTGGCGCGCACGCCGGTCTCCATGGCCAGCCGGCTGGTGATCGATGAGGTTCGTCATCACTATGGCGAGAAGGAAGCGGTGCGCGGCATCTCGCTCACGGTCGAGCCGGGCGAAATCCTGTGCCTGCTCGGCGCCTCGGGCTGCGGCAAGACCACGCTGCTGCGCCTGATCGCCGGCATCGAGCGGCCGAGCGCGGGCCGTATTCTGCTGGACCGCATGGTGGTGGCCGGGCCGGATAGCTTCGTGCCGCCGGAGCAGCGCAATATCGGGCTGGTGTTCCAGGACTATGCGCTGTTCCCGCATTTGACCAATCTGGAGAATGTCGCCTTCGGCCTGCGCCGCCTGACCCGTGCCGAGGGGCTTGAGCAAGCGCGGCTCGCGCTGCGCCGCATGCGGCTGGAGCGCTATGCCGACGCCTTTCCCCACGCACTTTCCGGCGGCGAGCAGCAGCGCGTGGCGCTGGCGCGGGCGCTGGTGCCGCGTCCTGGCATTCTCCTGATGGATGAGCCGTTCTCCGGCCTCGACAGCCGGCTGCGCGGGGCGGTGCGCGCCGAGACGCTGAACGTGCTGCGTGAGGCGGGCGCCACCTGCATCATCGTGACCCACGATCCCGAGGAGGCGATGCGCCTAGGCGATCGCATCGCGCTGATGCGGCGCGGCCAGCTGGTACAGGCCGGGACGCCCGAGCAGCTCTACCGCGCGCCGGTCGATCTGGAGGTCGCGCGATTCTTCTGCGAGATCAATGAGGTGGGTGGCCGCGTCTCCGGTGGGCGCATCGAAACGGCGCTCGGCAGCTTCGCCGCGCCGGGGCTGGTGGAGGGAGCGGATGCGGTTGCGGCCATTCGTCCGCAGGGTGTCGATCTGCGGGCGCTGGGATCGGGCGTGCCGGGACGGGTCATCGCCCACAAATTCCTCGGAGAGCTGGATTTCTATGAGGTGGCGGCGCAGGGGCTGGACCATCCGCTGGTGGTGCGGCGCCGCGCCCGCGCGGGCCTAGCCTGTGGGCATAACGTGGGTGTGCACATAGATCCGGCAGAGGTTCTTGTCTTCGCCGCAACCGGGCCCTAGTGTCCGTTCTGAATTGAGGCGCGCCGTCGCGAGGGGCCGGCCGCGTGCCTATGAGGGAGTTTTGACTATGGGTTCACTGAGCATCTGGCATTGGATCATCGTGCTGGTGGTCGTTCTGCTCCTCTTCGGTCGCGGCAAGCTGTCGGAGCTGATGGGCGATGCCGCCAAGGGCATCAAGGCGTTCAAGAAGGGCATGGCCGACGACGAGGCCCCGCCCGCGAAGCCGGCGGAGCCGGTCCGCTCGCTCGACCATCAGGCCAGCGTCGACGCCGAGCGCACCAAGGTCGGCTGATTCCCGTGCATCGGGACCCTATCGGATCGGAGAGGGGCCGTGCTGACGCGGCCTCGGCGTGACTCATGTTGGATATCGGCTGGTCCGAGTTCTTGGTGATCGGCGTCGTCGCGCTTGTCGTGATCGGCCCGAAGGAATTGCCGGGCGTGCTGCGCACCGTCGGCAAGTCCGTGGGAAAGCTGCGCCGTATGGCCGGCGAATTTCAGGGGCAGTTCCAGGAGGCGCTGCGCGAGGCCGACCTCGCCGACCTCAAGAAGGACCTGACCGGCTTCGCCGACGACGCGCGGGGCACTGTCAGCAGCTTCGTGGACGACACGAAGAACAGCATCTCCGGCGCGCTGCCCTCCAACCCGCTGCTCGACATCGAGAGCGAGCTGAAGGCGGCGACCACCGGGGTCGAGCGCGCGGACCTGCCGTCCGCCGACCCGGTGCAGGCGCAGTTGCCCGAGCCGACCGAGCTGGAGAGCAACGCCTTCGAGACCATCGAGGACGAGGTGCGCAACGCCGCCGCCAAGCTTGGCACCCCGTCCAGCATGCCGCCCGCAATCCCGGCGACGCCCGCGCCCACCGTTGCCGCCGCGCCGGCTGCGGCGCCTGCTCCGGCTGAGAAGCCCAAGCGGGTGCGCAAGGCCACGGAGCCGGCCGCCGGCGGGGATGCGGCCCCTACGCCCGCCTCCAAGCCGAAGCGCGTGCGCGCGCCCAAGGTTTCCCCCGTCGAGCCCGAGGTGACGGAAGCGGTCGCCGCGCTGGACGGCGCCGCCCCCGAAACGCCCGCCAAGCCCCGGCGCAAGCCGCGCGTCAAGGCGCCGGGCAGCAATGATGAGGGCCCGGCGGCATGAGCCAGGATGATATCGACGCCTCCAAGGCGCCGCTGATCGAGCATCTGATCGAGCTGCGCACGCGGCTGATCAAGTCGCTGATCGCGTTTTTCATCGCGTTCTTCGCCTGCTTCATGCTGGGCAAGTACATCTACAACATCCTGCTCTGGCCCTATGAGTTCGCGGCGGGCGGCACTGAGCATGTGAAGCTGATCTACACCGCGCCGCAGGAATTCCTGTTCACGCAGATCAAGCTCGGCATGTTCGGCGCGGCGTTCATCTCGTTCCCGGTGGTGGCGACGCAGGTCTACATGTTCGTCGCGCCGGGGCTCTACAAGCATGAGCGCGGCGCCTTCGCGCCCTATCTGGTGGCGACGCCGGTGTGCTTCCTCATTGGCGCGGCCTTCGTCTATTTCGTCGCCATGCCACTGGCGATGACCTACTTCCTGTCGATGCAGCAGCTTGCCGGGCCCGGCGCGGCGGAAATCTCGATGCTGCCGCAGGTCAGCGAATATCTGTCGCTGATCATGACGCTGATCCTCGCCTTCGGCCTGTGCTTCCAGCTTCCGGTGATCCTCACCCTGCTGGCGCAGGTCGGGGTGGTGGGCTCGGCGCAGCTCAGGAAATTCCGGCGCTACGCCATTGTCGGCGTGTTCATCGCGGCTGCGGTGCTCACCCCGCCGGACGTGGTGAGCCAGTTCGCTCTGGCGATCCCGACCCTGCTCCTCTATGAGGTCTCGGTCTACCTCGTGCGCATGGTCGAGAAGAAGCGCGCGGCGGCGGAACAGGCCGGGGATGAAAGCCCCGCCGCCTGAGGGCTTAACGGCAGGTCTTTCAAGGACGGACTTCCATGCACGACATCAAATGGATCCGCGAGGAACCGCAGGGTCTCGTTGACGCATTGGTACGGCGCGGCACGCCGGAATCCGAGGCGCGGTCGCTGGTGGAATCGTTGCTCTCGCTGGACGAGACGCGCCGCGCCGGCATCGTGAAGCTGGAAGAGCTGCAGGCCCGCCGCAACGCCGCCTCCAAGGAGATCGGCGCCGCCAAGAAGGCCGGCGACAACTCGCTGGCCGAGGTGCTGATGGCCGAGGTCGGCAAGCTCAAGACCGACATTCCCGAGCTGGAAGCGACGGTGAAGAAGGCCGAGGACGAGCTGCGCGACAAGCTCGCCGCGATCCCCAATGTTCCGCTGCCCGAGGTGCCGCTTGGCGCCGACGAGCACGACAATGTCGAAGTGCCGGCCCGGCGGTACAGTGAGCCGCGCAGCTATGGCTTTGCGCCCAAGCAGCATTTCGAGATCGGCGAGGCCCTTGGCCAGATGGATTTCGAGGCCGCGGCCAAGCTCTCCGGCGCCCGCTTCGTGGTGCTGAAGAACAAGCTGGCGCGGCTTGAGCGCGCTATCGGCCAATTCTTCCTCAACACCCATGTCGAGGAACACGGCCTGACCGAGGTCGCCCCGCCGGTTCTGGTGAAGGACGAGGCGATGTTCGGCACCGCGCAACTGCCGAAGTTCCGGGATGATCAGTTCTTGGCGACGGGGGATGCCGCGTCGCCTGCAAATGTGACCCGTAAGGTTATCGAGGCGTTTGATAGCGACTTTACCTTCCATGTGGACGATCAAAAGCGCTTGGCAGGGCGCGTCCGTACTGGAGGCGATGAGGATGATAATTGGCGGCGCCGCGTGCACTCTATCGGCGATGACATCGAGCAAAATGTTGGTCACCTCTGGCTCATCCCCACCGCCGAAGTGCCGCTGACCAACCTCGTCGCCAACGCCATCCTCTCCGAGGAGGAACTACCGCTGCGCCTCACCGCGCTCACCCCGTGCTTCCGGGCCGAGGCGGGGTCGGCGGGGCGGGATACGCGCGGCATGATCCGCCAGCACCAGTTCAACAAGGTGGAGATGGTCACCATCTGCACCCCAGAGAATTCGCCGGCCGAGCAGGAGCGCATGCTCGACTGCGCGCAGAACGTGCTGAAGAAGCTCGACCTGCCGCACCGTGTGATGACGCTGTGCACGGGCGACATGGGCTTTGCCTCGGGCAAGACCTATGACATCGAAGTGTGGCTGCCGGGGCAGAACGCGTTCCGCGAAATTTCCTCGGTCTCGACCTGCACCGATTTCCAGGCGCGCCGCATGAATGCGCGCTACCGCCCGTCGGGTGCCAAGGCTCCCCGTTTCCTGCACACGCTGAACGGCTCGGGCGTCGCGGTCGGCCGCGCCATGGTCGCGGTGCTGGAGACCTACCAGAATGCCGACGGCTCGGTGACGGTGCCGGACGTGCTGGTGCCCTATATGGGCGGGCTGAAGACGATCGAGGCGTGATCAAAGCCGTCATCCCGGAAGCGCCATAGGGGGCTATCCGGGATCGCGGAAACATTGGAGAGCGATCCCGGCTCTGCGGCTTCCGTCCGCCGGGATGACGTCAAAACGAATGGACGGCGGGCATGCGCATTCTGGTCACCAATGATGACGGCATCCACGCGCCGGGGCTGGACGCCTGCGCGAACATCGCCCGCGCGCTGTCGGACGATGTGTGGGTGGTGGCGCCGGAAACCGACCAGTCCGGCGTCTCGCATTCGCTCTCGCTGTCGGATCCGCTGCGCCTGCGCCAAGTCGCGGAGAAGCGCTTCGCGGTGAGGGGCACGCCGACCGACTGCGTGATCATGGCGGTGCGCCACATCATGAAGGACGCCAGGCCCGACCTCGTGCTCTCCGGCGTCAATCGCGGGCAGAACGTGGCCGAGGATGTCGGCTATTCCGGCACGGTGGCCGGCGCCATGGAAGGCACGGTGCTCGGCATTCCCTCCATCGCGCTGTCGCAGGCCTATGGCTTCGAGACCCGCAGCGCGCCGCCCTATACGGTGGCCGAGCATTTCGGCCCCGGCGTGGTGCGCGAACTGCTGGACGAGGGCATCCCGCCCGGCATCGTGCTCAATGTGAACTTCCCGAACCGGCCCATCGACCAGGTGAAGGGCGTGGCGATCACCGCGCAAGGCCGTCGCGATCAGGACCTGATCCGCATCGAGCCGCGCGCCGACGGGCGCGGCAATCCCTATTACTGGATCGCTTTCGAGAAGCGCATCTTCGAGACCGTGAACGGCTCGGATCTCCACGCGCTGGATGAAGGCCGCATCTCGGTGACGCCACTGCGCCTCGACATGACCGACGAGCCGATGATGACGCAGCTCGCCCGGCGCTTCGCGCGCTGAACGGGGCAGGGGGTGAGTGTGGCGGCGGCGAAGGACGAGGCGGTCGAGCGGGCCGAGCTGCTGCTGTCGCTGCGCAAGCGCGGCATACGCGACCGGCTGGTGATGCGCGCCTTCGAGCAGGTGCCGCGCGAGCGCTTCATCGAACCGCCGTTCCGCCCGCTGGCCTGGGCCGACCAAGCGCTGCCGATCGATTGCGGCCAGTCGATCAGCCAGCCCTCGGTGCTGGCGCTCGCCACCGAGTCGCTGGACCTGACGCCGGCCCACAGCGTGCTGGAGATCGGCACCGGCAGCGGCTACTACGCCGCCATTCTCGGCTCGATCGCCCGCCATGTCGTCACGGTCGAGCGCTACCGCACCCTCGTCCATGCCAGCGCGGTGCGTCTGCGCCAGATCGGCCTTGCCAATGTCGAGGTGGTGCATGGCGACGGCCGGCTCGGCCATCCTACGCGCGCGCCCTATGACCGGATCGTGATCAGCGCGGCGGTGCGCGAGGTTCCGCCCGCGCTGCTCGCCCAGCTCGCCCCTGACGGCGTGCTGATCGCGCCCGTTGGGCCGCCGGACGAAACGCAGATGCTGACCCGCTTCGCGCCCGGCCCGTCCGGCCTCACGCGCCGCGACCTCGCCCCGGTGCGCTTCGTGCCCTTGCTGGCCGGCGTCGCCTCGGTGCTTTAAGGCCCGGCACTTCAATACCTTGCCGCGAAATTGCCGTGCTGCGTGCTTTTGCGTGGCGGATTTAAGCCGACGTTTACCTATACGCGGCTTTAATTCACGGGTGTTTAGCGTTCGGGTGTGTGCGATGCGTAGCTTCCTGTCGACGTCGGGGTCCCAGTCGTTCATGCGTCTGTCGATCGTCGCCCTTCTCGGGGGATCGGCGGCCGCGTGCAGCTCGGATGTCTCACGTTTCAGCAATCCCAATGCCAGCCCCTTCGCCAGCCAGGGCGCCCCAACCTATACCGGTTCGGTCGCGAGCGCCCCCACCGGCGCTGTTCAGGGCGGCCCGATCAATGCTCCGGCCCCGCAGCAGGTGGCAAGCGCCTATCCCGGCCCGTACGGCGCCTCGGCCGCGCCCGCCGGCTATGGTGCGCCGCAGGCCGCTGCTCCGGTCGCTTCCGCCCCTGTCGGCGCCACGACGCCCTATATCTCGCCGAACTATGCCGCTCATGTGCCGGCCCAGACGCAGCAGGCGCTCTATGGCAGCCAGCCGGTCGCCGCCGCGCAGCAGGCCGTCGCCGGCGCCCCGGCGCAGCTTTCCGCGGCCGCCCAGCCGGCGCGCAACGCGGTGCAGAACACCGTCAACCAGACCAATACGCAGCTCCGCACGGCGAGCGCGGCCGCGGGCGCCCATGTCGTCACCAGCGGCCAGACGCTCTCCTCGCTGTCCCGCCAGTATGGCGTCTCGCGCGCCGAGCTCGCCGCCGCCAACGGGCTCGACCCGAACGCCTCTGTGCGCATCGGCCAGAAGCTGAACATTCCGGGTGCAGCCACTACGGCCGTCGCCGCCGCGACTCCGAAGGCGACGCAGGCGGTCGTTGCGGCCGTTCCGGCCGCCGCCAAGCCCGTTGTCGCTGCGGCGACGCCGGCCGTCACCACCGCGGCGACGCAGGCCGTGGCGGGCGCCGCTCCCGCCGCCCTGGCCGAACCCAAGGCGCAGACAATCGCCGCCGTGAAGCCCGCGCAATCCGCCGATGACGTGCGTACCGACAGCGGGGTGCAGTTCCGCTGGCCGGTGCGCGGGCGCGTGATTTCGGGCTTCGGCCCCAAGCCGGGCGGCCAGCAGAACGAGGGCATCAACGTCTCGGTGCCGGAAGGTACGGCGGTGAAGGCCGCCGAGGACGGCGTGGTCGCCTATGCCGGCAGCGAACTCAAGGGCTACGGCAACCTCGTCCTGATCAAGCATGCCGATGGCTGGGTGACCGCCTATGCCCACAACAGCACGCTCGACGTGAAGAAGGGCGACACCGTCAAGCGCGGCCAGGTGATCGCCAAGGCCGGCCAGACCGGCTCGGTGACCTCGCCGCAGGTGCACTTCGAAATCCGCAAGGGCTCGCAGCCGGTCGATCCGTCCCAGCACCTCGCCGGGCTCTGATCGCACCGCCGATCTTTCTGACAGAAAAAGGGGAGAGAGGGCCGATGCCGTCTCTCCCCTTTTCGCGTTTGACGCTTAGGACGCAGCGAGCGGTACGCCGAGGCGGCCGGCGAGGTCCTGAACATACTGCCACGCCGTGCGGCCGGAGCGGGCGCCGCGCGTGGTCGACCATTCCAGCGCCTCGCGGCGAAGCTCGTCCGGTTCGATTGGGATGTGGAAATGGGCGACATAGCCCTCCACCATCGCCAGATAGTCGTCCTGGCTGCATTTGTGGAAGCCGAGCCACAGGCCGAAGCGGTCGGAGAGCGAGACCTTCTCCTCCACCGCCTCTCCGGGGTTGATCGCGGTCGAGCGCTCGTTCTCCACCATCTCGCGCGCGAGGATGTGGCGGCGGTTCGAGGTGGCGTAGAAGATCACATTGTCCGGCCGGCCCTCGATACCGCCCTCCAGCACCGCCTTGAGCGACTTATAGGAGGTATCGTCGGCATCGAAGGACAGGTCGTCGCAGAACACCACGAATCGGAACGGCGAGCCGCGCATCAGCGCCATCAGCGCCGGCAGGGTCTCGATGTCCTCGCGGTGAATCTCGACCAGCTTGATCGGCAGCTTGCCGTCCTTCGCCATCTCCTCGTTCACCGAGGCGTGGGAGGCCTTGACCAGAGAGCTCTTGCCCATGCCCCGCGCGCCCCACAGCAGCGCGTTGTTGGCGGGCAGACCGCGGGCGAAGCGCATCGTGTTGTCGACCAGCAGGTCGCGCGTGCGGTCGATGCCGCGCAGCAGCTCCATGTCGACCTTGGAGACGCGCGGCACCGGCTCCAGCCGGCGCTCGTCCGCCTGCCAGATGAAGGCGTCGGCGGCGGTGACATCGGCCTGCTCCGTGCGGGCGGGGGCGAGGCGTTCAAGCGCCTCCGCGATGCGGGTGAGGACGGCGCCGAGATTGTGCGGTGTGTGGGTCATGGTCGGGCTCCTTGCCGGACCGGACATACCCACAGGCGAGGAGGGCGGCAAGGCGGGAGAGTGCGGGGATTTCGGGGCGGGCGAGGGGTTTTCACAACCGTGACCGGCACGGGTGCGGAGGGCGTTTGCAATCGGCAGGCGCGTCAGTATAGTCCGCGCCGTTTCGCCGGGCCTTCCGCCCGCCTAATTTCGACGGACTCAAGGAACCCACATGTTCATCACGCCCGCTTATGCGCAGGCCGGTGCCGCCGGCGGCACCGACATGCTGATGTCGCTGCTGCCCTTCGTGCTGATCTTCGTCATCATGTATTTCCTCATTCTGCGTCCGCAGCAGAAGAAGGTGAAGGCGCACCAGGAGCTGGTGAAGGGCATTCGCCGCGGCGATACCGTCGTCACCTCGGGCGGCCTGATCGGCAAGGTTGCGCGCGTGATCGACGACAGCGAGATCGAGCTGCAGGTGTCCGAGGGCGTGAAGATCCGCCAGCTCCGCGGCATGATTTCCGACGTGCGCGCCAAGGGCGAGCCCGCCAAGGAAGACAGCGCCGACTGAGGCGCCCAGTGGGGGCGTCCATTCGGGCGTCCCTCCGGCTGACGCCTGCTTCGGGTGAGCGCCCGGAAAGAACGACATGCTCTACTTTTCCAAATGGAAGGCGCTGGCGACCGTGGTGTTCTCCGCGGTCATGTGCCTGATGATCGTGCCGAGCCTGTTGTCGCCGGCCGCCTATGACAGCCTGCCGGGCTTCCTCCACCGCAAGATCGTGCTGGGCCTCGATCTGCAGGGCGGTTCCTACATCGTCCTTCAGGTTGAACAGGCCGAGGTGCGCAAGGCGCGGCTCGAACAGCTCCGCGACGACGCGCGCCGCGTGCTGCGCGACGCCCGCGTCGGCTATAGCGGCCTGAATATCCAGGGCGATTCGGTGCAGGTCCGCATTCGCGAGGGCCAGGACGCGGAAGCGGCCTTCACCCAGCTTCGCACGCTCGCCCAGCCGATCGGCGGCGTGATGGCCTCCAGCGGCCAGCTCGACACCGACGTCACGCGCAACGGCGACGTGATCAGCCTTACCCCGACCGCGACCGGCATCCAGGCCCGCACTATCCAGGCGGTGTCGCAGTCGATCGAGATCGTGCGCAAGCGTATCGACCAGCTCGGCACCACCGAGCCCTCGATCCAGCGCCAGGGCTCGGACCGCATCCAGGTGCAGGTGCCCGGTCTTCAGGATCCGGCGCGCCTCAAGGCGCTGCTTGGCCAGACCGCGCAGCTCTCCTTCCGCCTCGTCGACATGTCGGTCAATCCGCAGCAGGCGCTGCAGACCCGTCCGCCGGCCGGCACGGATATTCTGTACTCGCAGGACCAGCCGCCGGTTCCCTATGTGATCGAGCAGCGGGCTCTGGTTCAGGGCCAGGACCTGACCGACGCGCAGCCGAGCTTTGATCCCAATACCCGCGAGCCGGTCGTCACCTTCCGCTTCAACGCCAATGGCGCGCGCCGCTTCGCCGAGGCGACGCAGCAGAATGTCGGCCGTCCCTTCGCCATCGTGCTCGACAACCAGGTGATTTCCGCCCCGGTGATCCGCGAGCCGATCACCGGTGGTTCCGGCCAGATCAGCGGCAACTTCACTGTCCAGCAGGCCAACGACCTCGCCATCCTGCTGCGCGCCGGCGCGCTGCCGGTGCCGCTGCAGGTGGTGGAAGAGCGGACGGTCGGCCCCGGCCTCGGCGCGGATTCGATCCGTTCGGGCATCATTGCCTCGATCGTCGGCGCGGCGCTGGTTGCCGCCTTCATGATCGCGACCTATGGCCTGTTCGGCGTGATCGCGGTGATCGCCGTGGCGGTGAACGTCGGCATGATCTTCGGCGCGCTCGCCATGCTGGGCGCGACGCTGACCCTGCCGGGCATTGCGGGCGTGGTGCTCACCGTGGGCATCGCGGTCGATTCCAACGTGCTGATCTATGAGCGCATCCGCGAGGAAGCGCGCGCCGGGCGCTCCGCGATATCGGCAATCGATGCCGGCTTCACCCGCGCCCTGGCCACCATCCTCGATTCGAACATCACCACCTTCATCGCGGCGGCGGTGCTGTTCTATATCGGCTCGGGTCCGGTGCGCGGCTTCGCCATCACCTTCGGCATCGGCATCATCACCACGGTGTTCACCGCCTTCACGCTGACCCGCCTGATGGTGGCGCTCTGGGTGCGCTGGAAGCGTCCCCAGCGCGTGCCGATCTGAGAAAGGCGAGAGCTTCCATGCGTCTGCTTCGCATCGTCCCGGACGATACCAATTTCGACTTCATCCGCTTCCGGCGCATCAGTTTCCCGATCTCGGCGCTGCTGTCGATCGTGGCGCTGGTGGCGTTCTTCACGCTCGGCCTGAATTTCGGTATCGACTTCAAGGGCGGCACGCTGCTGGAAGTGCGCTACCCGAACCAGACGCTGAACATCGGCGAGGTGCGCTCGAAGCTGGAGACGCTCGAACTCGGCGAGGTGCAGATCCAGGAGATCGGCAGCGACGGCGAGGTGCTCATCCGCGTCGCCCAGCAGCCCGGCGGCGAGAGCGCCCAGCAGGCCGTTGTCGGCAAGGTGCGGGCGGCGCTCGGCGATCAGGTCGAGTATCGCCGCGTCGAGGTGGTGGGGCCGCGCGTCTCGCAGGAACTGTTGAGCTACGGCATCGTCGGCCTGATGCTCGCCGTGTTCTGCATCCTGATCTACCTGTGGTTCCGCTTCGAATGGCAGTTTGCGCTCGGCGCCTCGATCGCGAACTTCCACGACATCGTGCTCACCATCGGCTTCATGGCGATCTTCCAGATCGATTTCGATCTGACCAGCGTCGCCGCGCTGCTGACCATTCTCGGCTATTCGCTGAACGACACGATCGTCATCTATGACCGCATCCGCGAGATGCTGCGGCGCTACAAGAAGATGCCGACCGACGAATTGCTCAATCACTCGATCAATTCGACGCTCTCGCGCTCGGTGATCACCCACGTCACCGTCACGCTGGCGCTGCTGGCTCTGGTGCTGTTCGGCGGGCGGGCGATCCATTCCTTCTCGGTCACGATGATGTTCGGCGTGGTGCTGGTCGGCACTTACACCTCGATCTTCATCGCCTCGCCGCTGCTGATCTATCTCGGCGTCTCCACCCGCGCACTGGCGGAGAAGGAGGAGGCCGAGGCCAAGCGCGACGCCCGGGCAGGGCGCCCGGCGGGCTAAGGGAGAACCATGGCGACACCCGACGCACATCTGCCGCGCCAGGTGCCCGTGGAAGGCTACGGGAAGGGCTTCTTCCACTTTGCCGGGATGGCCTCTTCCGGATCCATCCTCGCGCTGCCGTCCGGTATCCATGCGTGGGCGCCGGCGAGCGTGGCGCAGATCGACGCCGCCGCGCTCGCCGAGGTGTTCCGGCAGGCCGGGGCGATCGAGATGCTGATCATCGGCACCGGCGTGGAGCCGTGGCCAGTACCGGAGGCGCTGCGCTGGCGTTTGCGCGACGTCGGGATCGGGGTCGATGCGATGCCCACGCGGGCGGCCGCCTCGACCTATAACGTGCTGCTGGACGAGGGCCGTGCCGTCGCTGCCGCGCTGCTGGCGCTGCCGTGACCGCCGCGCCCGGAACGAGCCGATGAGCCAGACCGACACTGATCATTGCGCAGCGCTGGTGCGCGGGCTCGACCGCGATCGATATGTCAGCGACCTCTACGCCCCGGCCGACCGCCGGCCGGCTCTGTTCGCGCTGCACGCTTTCAATGTCGAGGTGTCGCGGGTACGCGAGGCGATCACCAACCCGCTGGCTGGAGAGGTGCGCCTGCAATGGTGGAGCGAAGCGCTGATCGGCGGCGCGCGGGGCGATGTGCGGGCGAACCCGGTCGCGGCGGCGCTGCTCGATGCGATCGAGGCCTACAGCCTGCCGCGCGACGCCTTCTTCGCCCTGCTCGATGCGCGCGTCTTCGACCTCTATGACGACGCCATGCCGAGCGTGAACGATCTGGAAGGCTATGCCGGGGAGACCTCCTCGGCGCTGATCCGCCTCGCCACGCTGGTGCTGAGCGGGACGGCGGACCGGGCCTCGGCGGAAGCGGCGGGCCATGCTGGGGTCGCCTATGCGGTGACCGGGCTGTTGCGGGCATTTCCCCATCACTCCCGGCGCGGGCAATGCTACGTTCCGCTCGATATTCTGAAAGCCCATGGCCTCTCGCGCGAGGACGCGGTGTCGGGTCGGACGAGTCCGGCGCTGCGGGCCGCGCTCGGCGATCTCGGCGTGCTGGCGCGCAAGCATTACGAGTTGGCGCTGGCGGCGCTGGGGGGCGTCGACGTCGCCAACCTGCCGGCCTTCCTGCCGCTGGCGCTGGTGCCGGGCGACCTCGACCGGCTCTCGCGCCGGACCGATCCGTTCCAGCCTTTTGCCGCTGGCTCGCCGCTCGGGCGCTTCTGGCGGCTGTGGCGCGCATCGCGGAAGCTGCGCCCCGCCTTCCGGGCGTAAGCGCGCCGAGATTGACGTGCCGGCCCGTCTTTCCTAAGGCGTGTGCTTCGAAACTCGAATGATTGTCCCGCTGGTCACAGGATTTGCGATGCTCCCGCAGCCGAAGGCGTCCTTAAAGCCCAATACCTATGCCTATGAGACCGTGCCGCTGGTGAAGCCCACGGGCTTTCGCGAGTATGACGCGCGCTGGCTGTTCGGCAGCGAGATCAACCTGATGGGCGTTCAGGCGCTGGGTCTCGGCCTCGGCACGCTGATCCATGAGCTGGGCATCCGGCCGGAAATCGTCACCGGTCACGATTTCCGCGGCTACTCCTCGTCGATCAAGCAGGCGCTGACGCTGGGGCTGATGAGCGCCGGCGTCACCGTGCACGATATCGGGCTGGCGCTCTCGCCCATGGCCTATTTCGCGCAGTTCGCGCTGGACATCCCCTGCGTCGCCATGGTCACCGCCTCGCATAACGACAATGGCTGGACCGGGGTGAAGATGGGCGTGAACCGCCCCATGACCTTCGGCCCTGACGAGATGAGCCGCCTCAAGGAGATCGTGCTTTCCGGCGCGGGCGTGCAGCGGCCGGGCGGTGCGTACAATTACGTCGAGAATTTCCCGGAAACCTACATCAAGGACCTCACCGACCGGCCGAAGCTCAAGCACCCGATCAAGGCCGTGGTCGCCTGCGGCAACGGCACGGCGGGCGCCTTCGCGCCGCGCATTCTGGAAGCGCTGGGCGTCGAGGTGGTGCCGCTCGACACCGAGCTCGACCACTCCTTCCCCAAATACAATCCGAACCCCGAAGACATGGAAATGCTGCACGCCATGCGCGATGCGGTGCTGGAATCGGGCGCGGATGTCGGCCTCGGTTTCGATGGCGACGGCGATCGCTGCGGCGTGGTGGATGACCATGGCGAAGAAATCTTCGCCGACAAGGTGGGCGTGATGCTCGCCCGCGACCTCTCCGCGCTCTATCCCGGCTCGACCTTCGTGGTCGACGTGAAGTCGACCGGGCTGTTCGTCACCGATCCCGTCCTGATCGCCAACGGCGCCAAGGCCGATTACTGGAAGACCGGCCATTCCTACATGAAGCGCCGGGTGAACGAGAGCGGCGCGCTGGTCGGCTTCGAGAAATCCGGCCACTACTTCTTCAACAAGCCGATCGGGCGCGGCTACGATGACGGCCTCGTCTCGGCCATCGCCATTCTGGATATGCTCGACCGCAACCCCGGCAGGAAGCTCTCCGAGCTCAAGGACGCGCTGCCCAAGACCTGGTCCTCGCCCACCATGTCGCCGCACTGCCCGGACGAGAAGAAGTACGGCGTTGTCGACGCCGTGGTGAAGCACTTCGAGGGCATGCTGCTGCGCGGCGACAAGATCGACGGACAGGCGATCCGCGACCTCGTGACCGTCAACGGCGTGCGCGTCACGGCGGCAGACGGCTCCTGGGGGCTGGTGCGCGCCTCCTCCAACAAGCCCGAGCTGGTGGTGGTGGTGGAGAGCCCGGTCTCCAAGGAGCGCATGTACGACATGTTCAGGCTGGTGGACGGCGTGCTGCGCACCCACCCCGAAGTCGGCGCCTATAATCAGAGCCTGTGAGACTGAACGGCCGCCCTTGATGCGCCCCGGACCGCCATTGCGGCCGGGGCCTCGTCATGTTCGCCCTAACGTGAGAAGCCGGCCCACAGGCGGCGCCCCGCCAGCAGGCGCCGGCCGAGCGAGCCGATGACGAGGCCGACCGCCGCGCCCATCACCCCCGAGGCGAACTGCTCGAACTCCGCGCTGCGGGTCAGGGTGAAGCTCTGGGCGATCTCAAGGCTGGCGGCCAGCGTCATCAGCAGGAGGCTGGCGCTGATCCGCAGCCGCCGCGAAGCGATGCCCAGCGTCAGCAGCACGCCGGTGCCGGCATAGGCGGCGAAATGCTCCAGATCCTTGCCGAATCCGGTGCGCTCGATCGTGCCGGCGGGCAGCAGCGAGAGCAGGGGAAGCGCGATCAGGCAGGCGGCCGCGCCGATGCGCGAGGCGCTCTCGATCAGTTCGAGCAGGAGTGGGCGCAGCCGGGCGGGCGGGCTGACCTCCGTCATCGCGCCGTAAGGCCCTTGGCGACGCGATCGAAGGCCTGAAGCTGCTCGACCAGCGCCTCGAACTGGTTCAGCGGCACCATGTTCGGCCCGTCGGAGGGGGCGTGGTCCGGGTCGGGATGGGTCTCGATGAACACGCCGGCGACGCCTACGGCCACCGCCGCCCGCGCCAGCACCGGCACGAATTCGCGCTGCCCGCCGGAGGAGGTGCCCTTGCCGCCGGGCTGCTGCACCGAATGGGTGGCGTCGAAGATCACCGGCGCGCCAGTGCCTTCCGCCATGATCGGCAGCGAACGCATGTCGGTGACCAGCGTGTTGTAGCCGAAGGAGGCGCCGCGCTCGGTCACCATCACGTTCGGATTGCCGCTGTCGGTCAGCTTGGCGACCACGTTGGTCATGTCCCACGGGGCGAGGAACTGGCCCTTCTTGACGTTGACCACGCGCCCGGTCTGCGCGGCGGCGATCAGCAGGTCGGTCTGCCGGCACAGGAAGGCGGGAATCTGCAGCACGTCCACCGCCTCGGCGGCGGCGGCGCATTGGTCGATCTCGTGCACGTCGGTCAGCGTCGGCAGGCCGTAGCGCTCGCGAATCTCGGCGAACACCGGAAGCGCGGCGTCGAGCCCCATGCCGCGCGCCCCATGGATCGAGGTGCGGTTGGCCTTGTCGAACGAGGCCTTGAACACCACGCCGATGCCGCGGCGACCGGCGATTTCCTTGATCGCGGCGGCGCATTCCAGCGCGTGCTCGCGGCTTTCCATCTGGCAGGGGCCGGCGATCAGCGCCAGCGGCAGGTCGTTGCCGAAGCGGACGGACCCGGCGCTCACGACGGAATTGGCCTTGACGGCACTCATGGGCTGTTCCTCGAAGGGCGCGGGATCAGACAACGCCGGCGCGCAGAATGTCGTGGATATGCAAGATGCCGACCGGCCGGCCTTCCTCGACGGCGAAGACCACGGTGATGGGCACCGGGCGGCGGTTCATCTGCCCGAGGGCGACGCTCGCCATCTCGAACGGATCGACCACGAAGGGGGAGGAGGTCATGACCCTCTCGACCGGCGTGACCAGCAATTCGCCGCTCATATGGCGACGAAGGTCGCCATCGGTGACGATGCCAGCCAGCTTGCCGGCGTCGTCGACCACGCCGCAGCAGCCGAAGCGCTTGCCGGTGATCTCGATCAGCACCTCGCTCATGGCGGTGCCGAGCCGCACCAGCGGCATTTCGGTGTCCTGATGCATCAGGTCGGCGACCTTGAGCAACCGGGCGCCCAGCTTGCCGCCGGGGTGGAACACGCGGAAATCAGAAGCCGAGAAGCCGCGCCGCTCCAGCAGTGCCACCGCCAGCGCGTCGCCGAGCGCAAGCTGCAGCAGGGTGGAGGTGGTGGGTGCCAGCCCGTTCGGACAGGCTTCCTCGACGCGCGGCAGAACCAGCGCGATGTCGGCGGCGCGGCCCAGCGTGCTCTCGGCATTGGAGGTGAGAGCGATCAGCGGCACGCCGAAACGCCCGGCATAATGCACGATGTCGCCGAGCTCGGACGTCTCGCCGGACCAGGAGATCGCCAGGAGCGTGTCGTCCTGCGTCACCATGCCGAGATCGCCATGGCTGGCTTCCGCCGCGTGAAGGAACAGGGCCGGGGTGCCGGTCGAGGCCAGCGTGGCGGCGATCTTGCGGCCGATATGCCCGCTCTTGCCCAAGCCGGTGACGATCACGCGCCCCTTGGCCTGCTCGACCAGCCCGATCGCGGCGTCGAGCGCCTCGCCGAGCTCGCCCTCGATCGCTTCGCCGAGCGCGGCAAGCCCGCGTGCTTCGACGGAGAGGGTGCGGCGCGCGCTGGCGCGGATGTCGGCGAGCGAGGGGATCGCGGGGTTTTCCGAGCGGGCGAGGCCCAAGGCAGATACTCCTGGCTGGCCCGCCGCCATCTTCCGGCGCGGGAAGGCAGCGGGTGCTTCGGCAGGGGTGACATAAGCGGCAATGGCGCGGGATGCAATGGAGACCCGGCCAGGGCTGTCGTGGCGCCGTCATGGAGTCTCTATGCGACGAGGCCCCGGACGCGACATCCGGGGCCTCGGGTCTCTGATGCCGGTTCCGGCCCGGCCGGGTCAGCTGCGGTTATAGACGTCCTCAAGGCGCACGATGTCGTCCTCGCCGAGATAGGAGCCGGTCTGCACCTCGATCAGCTCCAGCGGGATCTTCCCGGGATTGGCGAGGCGGTGCACGCCGCCGAGCGGCAGATAGGTCGATTCGTTCTCGCGGACCTCGAACACCTTGCCGTCGAGCGTGACCTCGGCGGTACCCTTCACCACGATCCAGTGCTCGGCGCGGTGATAGTGCTTCTGGAGCGAGAGCCGCCCGCCGGGCTCGACCACGATCTTCTTCACATGGAAGCGCTCGCCGCGGCAGATGGTCTGGTAGGTGCCCCAGGGACGGTGCGCCCTCACATGCTCGCTGGCGGCGTTGCGCTGCTCGCCCTTGAGCTTGGCGACCAGCGGCTTGACGTCCTGCGCGCGGTTGGCGGGCATCACCAGCACAGCATCCTCGGTCGCCACGACGGCCACATTGTCGAGGCCGACGGCCGCGACCAGCGGGCCCTCGGAGTGAATGAAGTTGTTGTGCGAATCCAGCAGCGTCACCGGGCCGTGCACGACATTGCCGGCGGCGTCGCCCTTGGAGAGGGCGCGCAGCGCGTCCCAGCTCCCAATGTCCGACCAGCGGAACCGGCCCTCGACCACGGCGGCGCGCTTGGTGCGCTCCATCACCGCGAAATCGATCGACTTGGCGGGGGAGTTGGCGAAAGCCTTGGGTTCGAGGCGCAGGAAACCGAGATCGTCGGTGGCATTCGCTACCGATTCCCGCACCGCCTCGACGATCGCCGGCTCGAAGCTCGTGGCTTCCTCGATGAGCAGCGAGGCCGGGAACATGAAGTTGCCGGAGTTCCACAGATAGCCGTCCGCGATATAGCGCTCGGCTGTGGCGGCGTCCGGCTTCTCCACGAAGCTCGCCACCGCCTTCACGCCCGCCGCCTCCAGCGCCGCGCCGGAGCGGATATAGCCATAAGCCGTGGAGGGCTCGGTCGGCGTGATGCCGAAGGTCACGATATTGCCGTCGCTCGCGCCGGCCGCAGCGGTGCGGCAGGCGTCGAGGAACAGGTCGTTGTCGAGCACGACGTGATCGGCGGCCAGCGCCAGCACGAGGCAGTTCTCACCGGCGAGGCGCTGGGCGACCATGGCGGCGGCGAGCAGAGCCGGGCCGGAATCTCGTCGCGCCGGCTCCAGCACCACCTTGGCCTCGATCCCGATATCGCTGGCCTGCCGGCGGGCGAAGAAGCGGAAATCCTCATGAGTCAGCACGATCGGCGCGGTGAACAGCGAGGGGTCCGAAACCCGGGCCAGCGTGTCCTGATACATGGTGCGTTCGCCGGCCAGCGGCTGGAACTGCTTGGGCAGGCTGTCCCGCGAGACCGGCCAAAGCCGCGTACCGCTGCCTCCGGCAAGAATCACGGGAACGATGGGGGAAGTGCTCAGCATTGTGTCGTTTCCAAGCGATAGAAGGCCCGAGCGGCCGCGGAAGGGCCTTTGCGGGCCTTGAATGCGGCCGCAGCATGACGGAATTCAACCGTCCGGCCAAGCCGAATGGCCATAGCCCGCGCCACAACCTTTCGTTGGGTGTGGGAACCGGCGTCGTGCCCGCGCGTTTGACTGCCGGCGGTCGCCATGATGCGCGCCCGATAAGCGGGGGAAGACGGTGGAAATCTGGCGTGGCTCGGGGGCTGGATCTGCCGTCGGTGGCGGAGTTCCCGCGGAGCTGTCTCCTGGCTCTGTCCAGCAGATGCGAAATGACCGTCTCTGGCTGCGTCTCACCCAGGTCTCAATAACGCTGATCGCGCTGGTGGTTCTGGCCGGCGCGCTGGTCGCGGCGCGATCGGTGCTGATTCCCATCGTGGCCGCGGTGATCATCGGCAGCGTGATCGGCCCGGCGATCGAGGCGCTGGCGAAGCGCGGCATTCCCTCCGCCGTCACCTCACTTGTGCTCGTCGCCGCGATCATCGCCGCGATCTATGGCGTCGCCAGCGTGTTGTCCGGCCCGCTCGCCGAGTGGATCGCCCGTGCGCCGGAAATCGGGGCGACACTTCAGGAGCGCTTCGCCTCCTTCAAGCCGGCCATGGCGCGCATCTCGTCCTTCTTCGATTCGATCGAGGCGATCGGCCGTGCGGCGGAGGCGCCGATGACGGTTGCCGTCGCCGATTCGCGGATGCTGGAGAGCGTGCTGAGCCTGGTTACGCCGGCGATCGGCGAGTTCATCCTGTTCGTCGGCTCGCTCCTGTTCTTTCTCGCGGGCCGCACGCAGATCAAGCGCAAGGTGGTGCAGGCGATGACGCCGCGCTCGACCCGGCTCGCGACGCTGCGCGTGTTCCGCGAGATCGAGGAGCGGCTCGGCGCTTATCTGATCGCCGCCACCTCCATCAATATCGGTCTCGGCATCGCCACCACCGCGATGACGTGGTCGCTCGGCCTGCCTAACGCCCTGCTGTGGGGCGCACTCGCCTGCGTGCTGAATTATGTGCCGTATGTCGGGCCTGCGGTGATGACGCTCATTCTCACCATTGCCGGCATCGTCACTTTTCCGGGTCTGTTCGCCGCGCTGCTGCCGGCGGCGGCGTTTCTCGTCATCACCAGCATCGAGGGACAGGTGCTCACGCCGCTGATCGTGGGAAGGCGTGTATCGCTCAACCCGTTCGCGGTATTCCTCTCCATGGCGCTGTGGACCTGGCTGTGGGGGCCGGTCGGCACCTTCCTCGCCGTGCCGCTGCTGATCGCCGCCATGGCGACCATGGACGGCATTCTCGCCGGGCGTCGTCCACAATTGCCGGGCTGATCGCTTGTGGATGACGTCAGACGCGCTTGACACCCGGCGGGGCCTGCCGTAATTCCCGCCCCACTCGACGCGGCGCCCACGGCGCTCCGACGTTGGGGGTGTAGCTCAGTTGGTTAGAGCGCCGGCCTGTCACGCCGGAGGTCGCGGGTTCGAGCCCCGTCACTCCCGCCACTCAATTCCTCACATATCATCCAAGTTGCTCGCCGCGCGGTTGTCGCGCGCCGACGCCCCGTTTCAGCGGGGCGTGGCCTTGCTCGTGGCTTCCTTCTCGTCGTCCTCGCCGGCAAGCACGCTCTGCTGCGGGTTGGCGCTGCGGGCATGGCCCGGCTCCTTCCGGCCGGGCTTGTCGGGGTCCTTGCGGGTTTCGCCGGGCTTGGACTTATCCTTGTCGTGCTGTTCGGAAATGATCATCGTAGCCTCCTGACGGTCGTTGTCAGGGGACAACCCGCGCCGGTGGCCTCGCGTTCCGCACGAAAGCGAAATGCGAGTGAGGCGAGGGCCCGCCCTCACTCGTCCGGCAGCGAATCGAACCACGCCTTCCATTCCGGTATGGCTGTGGCGTAGGTGCCGCGATGGTTGGTCTTGCCGGTCGAGATCGCCTCGACCCGGGAATTGCCGGCCCCCATGGCATGCTGATAGCTCGCGGCCAGCTTGCCGAAATCGGTCGCGATCACCTCATCGTCTTCGCCATAGTAATTGCGCACCGGGGTCGTGATCACCCAGCGATAGGCATTCGTCCGCTCTTTCAGGATCCGGCCATAGGCCGAGGCGGCGAAGAATTGCGGATCGAAATAATCGGGCTGGATCAGCTTGTGCAGGTCAGTGGGAAGGTCGGCAGCCTCGACCGGCTCGCGCTCATAGATCTTGCGTCCGGCCTCATACCCCTCGGTCGTCAGCAGGGAGCGGGCCAGGCCCGGAACGCCGTAATAGTTCTCGAAGGAGAAGGCGGTGAGCACGAACAGCGAGTTGACCCAGTTCGCGTCATTGGCGCGCGGGAAGAACAGGAACCCGTTGAGACAGAGGAAGCCGTCGACCGGCGCGCTTGCGGTCGCTGCCCCCGCGACCTTCACGCCGGCGTTCTCCAGCTTTTCCAGCAGCGCCATGGTGACGAAGCCGCCCTGCGACCAGCCGCCGAGCACCAGCTTGCCGGTCGCGAGCTTCATGTGGGCCAGAACCGCGCGGCTCGCGATCAGCATGTCGAAGGTGGCCTGCTGGTGGCTTTCCTTGACCAGATAACCTTCCGGCTCGGTCGAGGAACCCATGCCGAAATAATCCGCGCCGATCACGACGTAGCCCTGTCCGGCGAAGCGGGCGAGCGCGAGCGCGGTCTCCGGCGACTGGTCGGGGAACGAAGGCACCTGCTGTTTCCCATAGACGGTGCCGTGCTGGTAGGACAGCAGCGGAAAGCGCGTGGCGTCGGTGTCGGGAATGGCGAGCAGGCCGGTGGCGATGATCGGACGGTTGCCGCGTTCGGGGACGACCGAGGGATAGGTGACGCGGTAGAGCTTCACCGCGTTGCGCGCCGGCGGCGCCGGCGAATCGATCCCGAAAAAGGCCGGCGCCTCCGTGGAGACCACGCTGTCGAGCCGCGCGGTGTCCCAGCGCCCGATCGCCTCGTAGCCGACGCCACTGCCGACCTCGATCCGCCCGCCCTCCTGCGCGGCGGCAGGCAGGACCGCGGCCGCGGTCAGCACCAAGGTGGCCACGAAGCGCGCCGCCAGCGCGCGGAAGGGGCGGGGCGACAGGTTCAGGCGATTCATGTCCGGCACTCCGATGCATATGAGCCGATCTGCACGACTCGCGGAGATGACGGTAACATGCCGGGCTCGCCTCGCTGATGACCGGCGCACCACCGGCATGAAAGGTAGCGGCGAACCGGAACCGATCGGGGGCGTCCGGCGTTTCCGCTCCGCACTCACGCCACGAAGGGGATTGGCATGGAAGACGCACAAATCGGATGGATCGCCGCCATCATCATCGGCGGTCTGGCGGGCTGGATAGCCTCCGCCGTCATGAACACCGGCACCGGCATCCTGGCGAACATCGTTCTCGGCATCATCGGCGCGGCGGTCGCGAGCTTCCTGTTCAGCTTCATCGGCGTCGGCTTCGGCGGCTGGCTGGGCTATCTGGTCGCCGGCGTGATCGGCGCCTGCATCCTGATCTGGATCGTCCGCGCGATCCGCTCATGAACGCAACCCGCCGCGCCGCTCAGCGCGGGGCGGCGGGTTGTTCATAATCCTCGGTGGGCGGCGGCAGGGCCTGATAGCCGCTCGGCGGCACCGAGGTCGCCTGCGTGTCGATTCCCGGCTGCGGCTCCATGGTCGGCGTGTCGACGAGGCTCGCCAGCCACAGCACGCCCCCGGCGACGGCAACGATGAGCAGCCAGGACCCAGGCGCCGCGTTGCGCTGCATGCGGATCATGGCCGCGACGATCAGCCCGCCGACGATCAGGATGGTCCAGTAAAGCATCGCACCCTCCCGGCCATCGCCTGTGGTTTCTGCAATGGCCAAAACGCTCGCCCCTATTTCTAAAATGGCGATAGCTTCCCGCCGCGGCCAGTGGTGACGCAGCGGCAGTCACGCTGATTTTCCGCGGCGTCTTGCGCAAAGGCACGGCAGGCTGGCGGCGCGCGGCGAGCGCACTGGCGGTGAATTTGCATACGAACGACCTCTCGCCCGCGGCCTCTCTTGTCCACCGCGCGTGAGAATCGGTCGATACTGCTTGCGCATGACAGGGGAGGTCCCGCGATGAATGGAGCCATCACACGCCACCACACGCCGCATTCGGCAGCAGGACAGGACGCTTCGCGCGGGTCCGGCATCGCGCGTTTCACGCAGGGTCTCGGCGCTCTCGCGCTCGGTGCGGTGGCGGTTTTTGCGGCACCGATGGCGGCTAGGGCGCAGACGCCCGTGAAGTTCACGCTGGACTGGGTGTTCCAAGGGCCGACCTCGCCCTTCATCCTCGCGCTCGACAAGGGCTACTACAAGGAAGAGGGGCTCGATGTGACCATGGACCCCGGCCAGGGCTCGGCCGGGGCGGTGCAGCGCGTGGCCACCGGTGCCTATGACATAGGCTTCGCCGACGTGAATTCGCTCATCGAGTACAATGCCAAGAATCCCGGCAAGGAGATTCTGGCCGTCTTCATCGCCTATGATTTCCCGCCCTTCGGCGTGCACACGCTGAAGAAGAACGGCATCGCGAAGCCCGCCGACCTCGCGGGCAAGAAGCTCGGCGCGCCGGTGTTCGATGCCTCATTCCGCCTGTTCCCGGCCTTCGCCAAGAAGGTCGGGCTCGACCCCAAGAGCGTCGAGCATGTCAACCTCACCCCGCAGCTTCGCGAGCAGTCGCTGGTGCAGGGCACGGTGGATTTCATCTCCGGCCACTATTTCTCGTCGATCCTCGACCTCAAGGCGCGCGGCGTGCCGGCCGAGGAGATCGTCTCGTTCAATTACAGCGACTACGGCATGGACGTGTACGGCAACGGCATCATCGTCTCGCCGGCGATGGCGCAGAAGCCGGAGGTGGTCACCGCCTTCCTGCGCGCCACGGCGAAGGCGTGGAAGGAAGTCGCCGCCAACCCGCAGGCCGGCATCGACGCGGTCAAGACGCGTGATCCGCTGATCGATGAGGCGCTGGAACTGGAGCGGCTCAAGCTCTCGCTCGACATGAACGTGCTCACGCCGTTCGTGAAGGCCAATGGCATGGGCAATGTCGATCCCGAGCGCTTCGCCCGCTCGATCACCGACGTTTCGGAGGCGTTCGGCCTGCCGAGCGCCCCGCCGCCGGACAAGGTGTTCTCCGACAAATACCTACCCCCGAAAGAGCAGCGCATGGTCGCGCCGTGAGCGCTCACGAACCGGCCATGGCGTCAGAGCCTCTCGTCGAACTGCGCAATGTGAGCCTGTCCTATGGCGAGGGGCGCGAGCGCATGGTGGCGCTCGGCGACGCCACGCTGAGCATCGAAAAGGGTGAGTTTGTCGCGGTGGTCGGCCCGTCCGGCTGCGGCAAGTCCACGCTGATGAAGCTGGTCACCGGCCTGCTGCCGCCGAGCGCGGGCACGGTGCTGGTGCATGGGCGGGAGGTGACGGCGCCGATCCCCGGTGTCGGCATGGCGTTCCAGAACTCCACGCTGATGCCGTGGCGCACCACCCGCGACAACATCATGCTGCCCTTCGAGGTCGTGGCGCCGCACAAGCACCGGCTGCGGCGCCACCGCGCGGAGTATGAGGCCAAGGCGGAGGCGCTGCTGGCGTCGGTCGGGCTCGCCGGCTTCGGCGACAAATATCCCTGGCAGCTCTCCGGCGGCATGCAGCAGCGCTGCAATGTCTGCCGGGCGCTGATCCACGAGCCGGAAATCCTCATGCTCGACGAGCCGTTCGGTGCGCTCGACGCCTTCACCCGCGAGGAACTGTGGGGGGTGATGCAGAAGCTGTGGCTGGAGCGGCGCTTTACCGCCGTCCTCGTCACCCATGATCTACGCGAGGCGGTCTATCTCGCCGATACGGTCTATGTGATGAGCCGCCGCCCGGGGCGGATCGTGAAGCGGCGCACCATCGACCTGCCGCGCCCGCGCACGCTGGAGACCACCTTCGAGCCCGGCTTCGTCGAGATCGTCCACGAACTGCGCGAGCGCATCCAGATGGAGCACGCCTGATGCCGGGGAGGGGGCCATGACCGGCCGTCAGCGCCGCCTGCTGCGCCTCGCCATGCCATGGCTGACCCTCGCGGTGCTGCTGATCGGCTGGGAGCTCGCCTGCCTCGCCTTCGCGGTGCCGGAGATCATTCTGCCGCGGCCCAGCCGCATCATGGAGGTGATCGTCCAGCGCTGGGACATCCTGCTGCGATTCTGCCTGGAGACGCTGTGGACCACGCTGGCGGGATTCGTCATGGCCATCGCCTTTGGCCTGGTGCTCGGGCTCGCGGTCGGCGCCTCGCCCTTCGTCTATTCCGGGCTCTACCCGCTGCTGATCGCCTTCAACGCGATTCCAAAGGTGGCGATCGTCCCGATTCTGATGATCTGGCTCGGCATCGGCGCGCTGCCGGCGGTGGTGACGGCCTTCGTCATCTCGTTCTTCCCGATCGTGGTGAACGTCGCCACCGGCCTCGCCACCATCGAGCCGGAAATGCGCGACCTGATGCGCTCGCTCGGCGCCAGCCAGTGGGAGACGCTGACCAAGGTCGGGATTCCGCGTGCCATGCCCTATCTGTTCGCCAGCCTGAAAGTGTCGGTGACGTTGGCCTTCGTCGGCTCGGTGCTGTCGGAGACCGTGGGCGGCAATCGCGGCATCGGCTTCCTGATGCTGTCGGCGAGTGCACGCAACGATTCCGCCACCACCTTCGCCGGGCTGTTCGCCATCGCGCTGATGGGAATCGGCGTCTATGCCGCCTGCGCCCTCGTCGAGCAGCGTATGACGCGGTGGGCGGTGCGCGGCCAGCCGTCGCGTTAGGCCGCAAGGAACCCTCCGGCGCAGGGCGCATTGTTCCTTCTCAAATGGAGGGAGCGATGCTGTCCTGGCTGATCCTGATCGTCGGTGCTGTTCTGGCGATGGCGCTGGTAGTGCCACATGCGCGCGACGCCAGCGCCGGAACATGGGTAGGCGCGTTCGCCGTCGTCGGCGTGGCGCTGTGGCTGTCGGGCGAACTGCGCGAGTCTACCCCGGAAGTAGCTCCCTCGGCCGAAGGCACGACAAGCGTGCCGGTCAGCGGCGCGTTGCGGCGGCCTTCGCCGTTCCTGGAGAACGGCTCATCCGGCGCGGCGGCATCCGTGGGCGTCCCGATGACGCCGGACACCGCTCCATAGGCTTGGTCACCAGCTGGGGTGCCCATATATCGCTACCGTCCGCCTACCGCGGCGGCGCGTGCATGCGTCATATCGCCCATCGCAACCGCACTGCAGCATGATCCATTTTCCGTGCTGCGACCGGCTCTTGCCGGGCATATGCGACCAAAGTGGCATGCCAGAATAATCCGGGCGTCACCCAAGGACATGCCGCAATGCGGTAGAAAGGCAGGAGGCCGTTCGGTCAAGCTGTGAATTCTGTATACCAGGCCCAGTGAAGCCGCATTGTTGCCCTTGCCTCGCCTAGGACGGTGCGATAAGCCTGCCCTCGTGCTTTGAATATTTCGCAACTGCGATGGTACCGCCATATCGGCGTACACTGGCCGGGGAGGATGCAGCCCATGAGCAGCCTGCTTCAGGACTATCTGCCGGTCGTCATCTTCATCGGAGTCTCCGCCATCATCGGCGTGGCGCTGCTTGTGGCTCCGTTCCTCGTCGCCTTCAGCCGGCCCGATCCGGAGAAGATGTCGGCCTATGAATGTGGCTTCAATGCGTTCGACGACGCGCGCATGAAGTTTGACGTCCGCTTCTATCTGGTGTCGATCCTCTTCATCATCTTCGATCTTGAGGTCGCCTTCCTGTTCCCGTGGGCCATCACCTTCGGGGAACTCGGTAATTTCGGCTTCTGGTCGATGATGCTGTTCCTCGGCGTGCTCACCGTCGGTTTCGTCTACGAATGGAAGAAGGGAGCGCTCGAATGGGATTGAGCGCCGTTAATCCTCCGATGTCCGGTGGTCCTCTGGTTGCGCCTGCAGCCAAGGGCATCATCGATCCGAATACCGGCCGCCCGGTCGGCGCCACCGATCCCTTCTTCGTGGAGGTGAATGCGGAGCTGGCCGACAAGGGCTTCCTCGTCACCGCCACCGACGATCTCATCAACTGGGCGCGTACCGGCTCGCTGATGTGGATGACCTTCGGCCTCGCCTGCTGCGCGGTCGAGATGATGCAGACGTCGATGCCGCGCTACGACGTGGAGCGGTTCGGCTTCGCGCCCCGCGCGTCTCCGCGCCAGTCCGACGTGATGATCGTCGCCGGCACGCTGACCAACAAGATGGCCCCGGCGCTGCGCAAGGTCTACGACCAGATGCCGGAGCCTCGCTACGTCATCTCCATGGGCTCCTGCGCCAATGGCGGCGGCTATTATCACTACTCCTATTCGGTGGTGCGCGGCTGTGACCGGATCGTTCCGGTCGACATCTACATCCCCGGCTGTCCTCCGACGGCGGAAGCGCTGCTTTACGGCGTGCTGCTCCTCCAGAAGAAGATCCGCCGCACCGGCACCATCGAGCGCTGAGCCTTCCTAACGCCGACCGGCCAATGCGACCCAAGAGCGGGATGCGGAACCGACATGGACGAGACCCTTAAGGAACTTGGAACCCACGTTGCGGAGGCCCTGCCGGGCGCCGTCGACGAGGTGGTGGTGGCGTTCGGCGAGCTCACCCTCGTCGTCTCCGCCGCGCAGGTGCTGAAGGTGCTCACCTTCCTGCGCGACGACCCGTCCTGCCGCTTCGTGGGCTTCATCGACATTTGCGGCGTGGACTATCCCAAGCGCGAGAAGCGCTTCGATGTGGTCTATCATCTGCTGTCGCCGACCCTGAACGCCCGCGTGCGGCTGCGGGTCGAGACCGATGAGGTGTCGCCGGTGCCGTCCGCCACGCCGGTGTTTCCGGGCGCGCTGTGGTTCGAGCGCGAGGCGTTCGACATGTATGGCATCCTGTTCTCCGGCCACCCCGAGCTGCGCCGGCTGCTGACGGATTACGGCTTCGACGGCTACCCGCTGCGCAAGGACTTCCCGACCACCGGCTTCGTCGAGGTGCGCTATGACGACGAGCGCAAGCGCGTGGTCTACGAGCCGGTGAAGCTCGCGCAGGAATTCCGCAACTTCGACTTCCTGTCGCCGTGGGAAGGGCCGGACTACGTGCTGCCCGGCGACGAGAAGGCCGGTGCCGCGGCGCCGGCTCCGAAGGCGGGCTGAGGCGGAGACGGAACATGAACGCACCTGTCGAAACCGACGCCAACGTCCGTAACTTCCAGATCAACTTCGGGCCGCAACATCCCGCGGCGCATGGTGTTCTGCGTCTCATTCTCGAACTCGACGGCGAGATCGTCGAGCGCGTCGATCCGCATATCGGCCTTCTGCATCGTGGCACCGAGAAGCTGATCGAGACCAAGACCTATCTTCAGGCCGTGCCCTATTTCGACCGCCTCGACTATGTGGCGCCGATGAACCAGGAGCACGCCTTCTGCCTCGGCGTGGAGCGTCTGCTCGGCCTTGAGGTGCCCAAGCGCGCCCAGCTCATCCGCGTGCTCTATTCCGAGATCGGCCGCATCCTCTCGCATATGCTGAACGTGACCACGCAGGCCATGGACTGCGGCGCGCTCACCCCGCCGCTCTGGGGCTTCGAGGAGCGCGAGAAGCTCATGGTGTTCTATGAGCGCGCCTCGGGCTCGCGCATGCATGCCGCCTTCTTCCGCCCCGGCGGCGTGCACCAGGACCTGCCGGTCAAGCTGATCGAGGATATCCGCGACTTCATCCCGTATTTCCTCAAGGTCTGCGACGACCTCGAAGGCCTGCTGACCGATAACCGCATCTTCAAGCAGCGCAATGTCGATATCGGCATTGTCAGCCTTGAGGACGCCTTCGCCTGGGGCTTCTCCGGCGTCATGGTGCGCGGTTCCGGCGCGGCGTGGGACCTGCGCAAGTCGCAGCCCTACGAGTGCTACGACGAGATGGAATTCGACATTCCGATCGGCAAGAACTGCGATAATTACGACCGTTACTGTATCCGCATGGAGGAGATGCGGCAGTCGGCCTACATCATGCGCCAGTGTTGCGAGCGCCTGCTGAAAGAGCCCGGCCCGCATTCGGCGGTCGACAACAAGATCGTCCCGCCCAAGCGCGGCGAGATGAAGCGCTCGATGGAAGCGCTGATCCATCACTTCAAGCTCTACACGGAAGGCTTCCACGTACCCGCCGGCGAGGTCTATGCCGCGGTGGAAGCGCCCAAGGGCGAGTTCGGCGTCTATCTCGTCGCCGATGGCACCAACAAACCCTATCGCTGCAAGATCCGCGCGCCCGGCTTCGCGCATCTGTCGGCGATGGATTTCCTCTGCCGCGGCTACATGCTCGCGGACGTCTCGGCGATCCTCGGATCGCTGGACATCGTGTTCGGTGAGGTGGACCGCTGAGCCCGTCGGGCGAGGCGGTTCGTTCGGAAGGTTAGGGCATGTCCGTCCGTAGGCTTGCACCCAAGGAATTTCAGCCCGAGAGCTTCGCCTTCACGGCGGAAAATCTCGACTGGGCGCAGAAGACCATTGCGAAGTATCCGGCGGGCCGGCAGGCCAGCGCGG
Source organism: Ancylobacter sp. G4_0304 (assembly GCF_047501495.1). Classification (NCBI taxonomy): domain Bacteria; kingdom Pseudomonadati; phylum Pseudomonadota; class Alphaproteobacteria; order Hyphomicrobiales; family Xanthobacteraceae; genus Ancylobacter; species Ancylobacter sp. G4_0304. Next base: position 35,570 of record NZ_JAZDRM010000039.1, read on the forward strand.
TGATTCCGCTGCTCATGCGGGCGCAGGAACAGGCCGGCGGCTGGGTTTCTGAGCCGGCGATGCGTTATGTCGGCGACATGCTCGGCATGGCGCCGATCCGGGTCTACGAGATCGCGACCTTCTACACCCAGTTCCAACTCCTGCCGGTCGGCAGGAACGCCCATATCCAGGTGTGCGGCACCACACCGTGCATGCTCAAGGGCGCGGGTGACCTGATGAAGGTGTGCAAGCGCAAGATTCATCCCGAGCCGTTCCATGTGTCCGCGAACGGCAACCTGTCGTGGGAAGAGGTCGAGTGCGCCGGTGCCTGCGTGAACGCGCCGATGGTCCAGGTGGTCCGAGACGTCTATGAGGACCTGACCCCGGAAATCCTCGAAAACATCATCGACGCCTTCGATCGCGGCGAGCATCCCAAGGTTGGTCCGCAGAACGGGCGCAAGAGCTCCGAGCCGGTCACGGGCCTGCGCGTGCTGACCTCGCCGGAGCTTTATGACGGCTCGATGGTCGGCCAGGGCGCCGGCCTTGCCGCTGCCCGCGAGGCGATCGCCGCGCGCGAGGCCGCCGCCGCCCAGCCGGCCCCGGTGCCCGAG